>NZ_JBHTLK010000010.1:0-69505 GCF_042678885.1 Saccharothrix hoggarensis | reverse complement strand
TCTCCAGCGCGACGCAGTCCGCCGCGGGCATGTCCGGCGGCACGAGGTGCACGCGCACGCTCCGCGCGCCGGCGCGTTCCCGCAGCCACGCCGCGACCAGCGCCGGGAGCGGCAGCTCGTCGTCCGCGGTGGTCGCGCCCTCCGACAGCGACACCGGGACGTCCACCCCGAAGCCGCGGAACGTGCCCGCCGCGTCCTCGACCACCCGAGGCCCGGACGGGTCGACGCCGACCGCCACCCACTCCGCGGAGCACGCGGCGAGGTCCCGTGCGGCGGCCAGGCACGCCGAGCGCACCGGCTCGGTGTCCGACCCGGCCCCGGTGACCAGTTCGGGCACCAGCAACGGGGGGTGCGGCACGACCGCCAAGCGCGAGATCATGGCAGTCAACGCTACTCATCGGCCACCACCGGTACCGATGCGAGCCTTGACCTGTTTGAATGCGCGCGAGGTACTGGGCACTCTCGGGAGCGTCGCGGTACTCGGGTGCTGGGCCCCGTCGTAGGCGGGGCGCCCGTGGTCGGCACGGGCACCACGAAGTGGGCAGGCGAGGAGGAAGCCGGCGATGACGGAGCACGAGACGACACCGGGAACCACTGGCGACAGTGGTGCGGGGGCGGTGGTCGAGGAGACCAAGGTGGAAGCGACGCCCGTCGCGGCGCCACCGCCGGTCCCCGTGGCGTCGGACCACCCTGACCGCTGGGGGCGCGTGGACGCGGACGGCACCGTCTACGTCAAGACGGCCGACGGCGAGCGGGTCGTCGGTTCCTGGCAGGCGGGCGAGCCCGCCGAGGGCCTGGCGCACTTCGCGCGCCGGTTCGACGACATCCGCACCGAGGTCGAGCTGCTGGTGACGCGGCTGTCCTCCGGCGCGGGCGACCCGAAGCACGCCCTGACCAGCGCGAAGCACGTCCAGGAGAGCCTGGCCGACGCGGCGGTGGTCGGTGACCTCGCCGCCCTGGCCGCACGCGTCGAGTACGTGCTGGTCAAGGCGGAGGAGGGCATGGAGGCCGCCAAGGCCGCCAAGGACGAGGCCCGCGCGGCGGCGGGGGCGCGCAAGCAGGAGCTGGTCGAGGAGGCCGAGGTCCTGGCCAACGAGTCGACGCAGTGGAAGGCGGCCGGCGACCGCCTGCGGCAGATCCTCGACGAGTGGAAGACCATCCGCGGGGTCGACCGCAAGACCGACGAGCAGCTGTGGCGGCGGTTCTCCAAGGCGCGCGACGCGTTCAACCGCAGGCGCGGCTCGCACTTCGCGGACCTCGACCGGCAGCGCGGCGTGGCCAAGAACCGCAAGCAGGAGCTGGTCGAAGAGGCCGAGAAGCTCATCGACTCCGACGACTGGGGCCCCACGGCCGGCCGGTACAAGGAGCTGATGGTCGAGTGGAAGGCCGCCGGGCGTGCGCCCAAGGAGGCCGACGACGCGTTGTGGCAGCGGTTCCGCGCCGCCCAGGACGCGTTCTTCGCCAAGCGCTCCGAGGCGTTCAGCGAGCGTGACGCCGAGTTCGCGGCCAACGCGAAGCTGAAGGAGGAGCTGCTCGCCGAAGCCGAGCGGATCGACCCGTCGCTGGACCTGGAGGCTGCCCGCCAGCAGCTGTACAAGATCCAGGAGCGGTGGGACGCGATCGGCAAGGTGCCGCGCGAGCGGGTCCGCGAGCTGGAGGGCAAGCTCCGCGCGATCGAGGAGCGGGTCCGCGGCGCGGTCGACGCCCAGTGGCGCAAGTCCGACCCGGAGGCCGAGGCCCGCGTGGCCCAGTTCCGCGAGCGGGTCGAGCAGTTCGAGGCGCAGGCCGCGAAGGCGCGTTCGGCGGGCGACAAGCGCCGGGCCGAGCAGGCCGAGGCCCAGGCCAAGCAGTGGCGCGAGTGGCTGGCCGCCGCCGAGCAGGCGGTCGCGAGCCGCTAGCGGCCGCCGGCCGTCCGCGGTCGCGGGCCGCTAGTGGGTGACGGGCCCCTCCGCCGGTGGTGGAGGGGCCCAGCCCGCTGTGAACAGCAGGTCCGGGCCGTCCTCGCCGGGCCGGTCGAGGTGCGCGGCGCGGGTCAGGCCGGCATTGATTGCCACCCGCTGCGACGCGGTGTTCGCCGGCCGCACCCTGGCCACGACCGGGTGCTCGGGCAGGTTCTCGCGCGCCCACCGCACCACCTCGCGCGCCGCCTCGCTCGCGATGCCGCGGCCCCAGGACGCCGGGCCGAACCGGTAGAACAGGTTGAGCGCGCGCCGGCCGTCCAGCTCGGTGAACTTCACCCCGCAGAACCCGAGCGGGTGCTCGGAGCCGAGCGGGCGCACCACCCAGTAGCCGAAGCCGAAGCCGCGCCAGTGCTCCATCCACCGCTCCAGCAGGCAGGCGGCCTGCTCGTGCGTGTCCAGCGCGTCCGACGGGTTGTGCGCGTGGGCCAGCGGGTCGCGGTGGATGAGGTGCACGGCGACGACGTCGCACGCCACCGGCCGCCGCAGCGTCAGCCGCACCGTCCGCAGCTCGGCGTTGTCGAACACCGGGGGTTTGGGCGCCTGGTCGGACATCGTCGGCTCCGACTCACTGCATGGGCGGCCGGGACGCGGCGAGCCTCAGCCACTTCACGAGCAGCACGACGACCGCGACCACGGCCAAGACCAGGCCGAGGCCCGGACCGGGACCGGGGTGGTGGCCGGTCGTGGTCTGCGTGGTCCAGATCGACAGCACGCCCGCCACCGACCCCGCGAACGACGCCAGCGCGCACACCCACGCCAACGCCCACCGCCGCACGGCGAGCGTCACCGCGGGCAGCAGCACCCCGGCGCCCACCGCGAGGAAGGCGAACACCTTCGGCAACGCCGGGGCGTCGCCGAACAGCACGGTCAGCCCGACGGCGCCGTCCACCCACGGCAGGATCAGCGACACCAGGATCGCCAGGGCCGCCACCGCGATCGTCAACGCGCCCGCGCCGGGGTCGATGCGCTTGGCCGCCGAACGGCCGACGTCGTCGATCTCCTCGCGCAGCGCCGCCACGTCGTCCGGTTCCTCGTTCATCGGCGTCCGCCCGCTCATCGGCGTCCGCTCGCAGTCCACCGTCGTCCGGTCATCCGACGGAGCACCCGCCGACGGCCGCGGGCAGCGGCGCGGGCTTGCCGAACGACGGCAGCCCCAGCGTCACGCCCGGCGTCTTCGGCTTCAGCCCGGCCTCGGACCGGTCACCCGCCTTGGTGCGGCGGTGCGACAGCAGCGGGCCGTCCGCGATCAGGTTGTGCGGCGCCGCGTACGTCACCACGGTCTCCACCACGTCGCCGGGGCGCACGTGCGCGTCGCCGGGCGTGAAGTGCACCAGGCGGCCGTCGCGGGCGCGGCCGGTCATCCGGTGCGTCTCGGCGTCCTTGCGGCCCTCCCCGGAGGCGACCAGCAGCTCCACCGTGCGGCCGACCTGCTCCAGGTTCAGCTCGTAGGCCACCTCGTTGACCAGCGCGACCAGCCGGTCGTACCGCTCCTGCACGACCGCCTTGGGCAGCTGGCCGGGCAGCTCGGCGGCCGGCGTGCCGGGCCGCTTGGAGTACTGGAAGGTGAACGCGGAGGAGAACCGGGCCTCGCGGACGACGTCCAACGTGGCCTGGAAGTCCTCCTCGGTCTCACCGGGGAAGCCGACGATGATGTCCGTGGTGATGGCCGCGTCCGGCATGGCCGCGCGCACCTCGTCCAGGATGGACAGGTACTTCGCGGTCCGGTACGAGCGGCGCATCTCCTTCAGCACGCGGTCCGAGCCCGACTGCAGCGGCATGTGCAGCTGGTGGCACACCGCGGGCGTCTCCGCCATCGCGGCGATCACGTCGGAGGTGAAGTCCTTCGGGTGCGGCGACGTGAAGCGGACCCGCTCCAGCCCCTCGATGCCGCCGGTGGCGCGCAGCAGCTTGCCGAACGCGAACCGGTCGCCGAACTCGACGCCGTAGGAGTTGACGTTCTGCCCGAGCAGCGTCACCTCCAGCACGCCCTCGTCGACCAGCGCCCGCACCTCGGCCAGCACCTCGCCGGGGCGGCGGTCCTTCTCCTTGCCGCGCAGCGACGGGACGATGCAGAACGTGCACGTGTTGTTGCAGCCGACCGACACCGACACCCAGCCCGAGTAGGCCGAGTCGCGGCGGGCGGGCAGCGTGGACGGGAAGGTCTCCAGCGAGTCGAGGATCTCGACCTGGGCCTCGCGGTTGTGCCGGGCGCGTTCGAGCAGCACGGGCAGCGAGCCGATGTTGTGGGTGCCGAAGACGACGTCCACCCACGGCGCGCGCTTGACGATCTCGCCCTGGTCCTTCTGGGCGAGGCAGCCGCCGACGGCGATCTGCATGTCGGGGTTCGCGGACTTGGCGGGCGCGAGGTGGCCGAGCGTGCCGTAGAGCTTGTTGTCGGCGTTCTCGCGGACGGCGCACGTGTTGAAGACCACCACGTCCGGCGCCACGTCGCCCTCGGCGGGCGTGTAGCCCGCGTCCTCCAACATGCCGGCCAGGCGCTCGGAGTCGTGCACGTTCATCTGGCAGCCGAACGTGCGGATCTGGTAACTGCGAGTCACTGCACCTAGTCCTTCCGTCGGGTCCAGGGTAGTGCTTGGACGTGCGACGATGCGCAGGTGTCGGGAACGCTGCTGCGCTTGCACGCGGTCGGGGCCGCCTTGGCCCTGGCCACCCTGTCGTTGACCGCGTGCGGCGACGACCTTGACCACGTGAAGTTGACCATGGCGGCCGGCAGCCCCGGCGGGGTCTACCACAAGTTGAGCATGGCGCTGGCGGACGCGTGGACGCGGGAGCCCGGCATCCCGCGGCCGCAGGTGGCGAACACGGCGGGGTCGGTGGACAACCTCGACCGGCTGCGGGCCAACCAGGCGCAGGTCGGGTTCTCGGCCGCCGACGCGGCGGAGGAGGCGCAGAAGCGCAGCACAGGGCACAAGCTGTTCGCGCTGGCCCGGATGCACGACGACTACCTCCAGCTGGTGGTGCGGGCCGACCTGCCCGCGACCAAGCTGTCCGAGCTGAAGGGCCTGCGGGTGAGCGTCGGCGCGCGCGACTCGGGCGTGCGGCTGATCGCGGAACGGCTCCTGACCTCGGCGGGCATGTCGCCGGGGGAGGACCTCGCGGTCGAGTACCTGGACCTGCCGACCAGCGCGGACGCCATGCGCAACGGCGGGCTGGACGCCTTCTTCTGGTCCGGGGGCGTGCCGACGGACGCGGTCACCACGCTCGCCACGACGGTGAAGCTGCGGATGCTCGACCTGGGCGACGTGCTGCCGAAGCTGCGCCAGGCGTACCCGGTGTACGGCTCGGCGACCCTGCCCGCGTCGGCGTACCAGCTCGAGGGCGGCCCCGTCGTCACGCTCGTCGTGCGCAACTTCCTGCTGGTCAACGACACGATGCCGGACGACGTGGCGGAGGCGCTGGTGCGGGGCCTGTTCCAGGCGCAGCCGCGGCTGGTGGAGGCGAGCCCGGTGGCCCGGTCGATAGAGGTCCGGTCGGCGATCGAGACGACACCGATCGAGCTGCACCCCGGCGCGATGCGCTACTACCGCGACGTGAAGGTCTAGGTCGCGAGCCGGCCGTCTCACGCGTCACGAGCCGCCCGTCACGAGCCGCCGTCACCCGGCACGCGGCGGCCGTCACCCGTCACCCGTCACCCGTTACCCGTCACCCGGCGGCCGTCACGCGGCGGGGAACTCGACGACCACTCGCAAACCGCCCTCCTCGGGCGACTCCAGCCGGACCGAGCCGTCGACCCGTTCCACGATCTGCCGCACGAGCGCGAGCCCCAGGCCCGAGCCCTGCACGTTCTGGTGCGCCGGGCTGCGCCAGAACCGGTCCGTGGCGCGGTCCAGCTCGTCGGGCGCGAGGCCCGGCCCCTCGTCCTGCACCGAGAGCCGGACGACGCCGTCCCGCCGGCGGACGTCGACGCGCACCAGCGTGCCGTCGGAGGTGAACTTCAGCGCGTTGTCGAGCAGCGCGTCCAGCACGGTCTCGACGCCGCGCGGCGGCACCAGGGCCGTGCCGCCCGGCTCGCCGTCCAGCACCAGGTGCACGTCACGGGCCGCGGCGGCGGGCTGCCACGCCGACAGCCGCCCCGCCACCGTCCGGTCGACGTCCACCGGCACCGGGTCCACCGAGGGCGCGCCCGCCCGCGCCATCGACAGCAGCTCGTCGAGGATGCGGTTGAGCCGGTTGGCCTCGTCCAGCGCGGCGGCCTGGTGCGCGGCGCCCTCGCCGACGACGTGGTCCTCCAAATTGGACAGTCGGAGTTTCAGCGCGGTCAACGGGTTGCGCAGCTGGTGCGACGCGTCCGCGACGAACGCGCGCTGCGCCGCGAGCACGTCGCCCACGTTCGCCGCCATCTGGTCGAACGACCGGGACAGCTGCCGCAGCTCCGGCGGGCCGTCCGAGGAGCCGACCGGCTGCACCGGCTGCCCGGACACCACCGCGGACAGCAGCCGCCCGGTCGCGTCGTCCAGCCGCCGCACGGGCCGCAGCGTCCACCGGACCAGCGGCAGCGCCACGAACACTCCGGCCGCGAGCACCAGCAGGCTCGACCCCAGCAGCACCGTCCACCACACCAGCACCTCGGACCGCGTCTTGGTGGTCGGCGAGAACGTGACTACGGCGCCCCGCACCTCCCCGGCCTCCAGCACGGGCTCGGCGAGCACCAGCTCGGTCGACTCCCACGGCATGACCAGCTCGGGCGCGACCGGCTGCCGGCCCGCCAGCGCGCCCCGCACCAGGTCGGCCACCTCGGGCGGCGACACGTCCACGTCGCCCGAGGACGCCACCACCCGCCCGTCCCGGCCCAGCAGGGCCACCCGGACGCCGTACAGCTCGTGGTAGCGGCGCAGCTCGGCCTCCAGCACCTGCGGCTGGTCGTCGATGAACGGCCGCTGCGCCACCGACGCGAACCGCTTGGTGTCGGTGAGCCGGTCCAGGAACATCTCCTGCTGCTCGGTCTGCGCCACGCCCCGCCCCAGCGGGACGCCCATGCCGACCAGCACCAGCACGACCAGCGTCAACACGATGCCCAGCAGCCGCGACCGCACTCAGCCCCCGCTCAACCGGTACCCGACCCCGCGCACCGTCTCCAACAAGGATGGACGCCCGAGCTTGGTCCGCAGCGTCGCCACGTGCACGTCCAGGGTCCGGTTGGCCCCCGCCCAGGTGCGTCCCCACACCTCGGCCAGGATGCGCTCCCGGGTGCACACCGCGCCACCCGCGGCCATGACCAGGGCCAACACCTGGAACTCCTTGCGCGACAACGCCACGGGTTCACCCGCCACGGTGACCTCGTGCCGGGCCAGGTCGACCCGCACGTCGGCCACCTCGAACACCTCGGTGCCCGTGCCGCCGACGCCGACCGGGTCGCCGCGCCGCCGCCGCACCGCGTGCACGCGGGCGACCAGCTCGCCCACGTCGTAGGGTTTGACCAGGTAGTCGTCCGCCCCGGCGTGCAGGCCGAGGATGCGGTCGTCGATCTCGCCGCGCGCCGAGACGACGATGATCGCCACGTCGCTGGCCGCCCGGATGTGCCGGCAGAGCGTGACACCGTCCACATCGGGCAGGCCCAGGTCCAGCAGCACCACGTCGATGCCCGCCAGCCGGTCGAGTGTCCCCCGACCGGTGGCCTGCCGGTCTACTGTGAAACCGCGTCGCGTCAGCGCCGGCACCAGCGCTTCTGCCACGCGGTCGTCGTCCTCGACCAACAGCACCCGCACCGTGGAGCCTCCCCGATAAGTGTCGCCACCCTGTGACAGAGTTGAGACCCTAAGTCTTGCTCAACCGCCTGGACTGGTGTGGTGATTCACACCTAGGTTTCCGCCATCGCTCAGGAACCCCTACCTGGAGGACTGATGACCGCCGCCACTCCTGCTCCGCCGATGATCCGGATGGCGGGCGTGGACAAGTTCTTCGGACCTCTGCACGTCCTCAAGGACGTGACGCTGGAGGTGCCGAAGGGGCAGGTCGTCGTGGTGCTCGGGCCGTCGGGCTCGGGCAAGTCCACGCTGTGCCGCACGATCAACCGGCTGGAGCCGATCGACTCCGGCACGATCGAGGTCGACGGCCAGCCCCTGCCCGCCGAGGGCAAGGAGCTGGCCGCGCTGCGCGCCGACGTGGGCATGGTCTTCCAGTCGTTCAACCTGTTCGCCCACAAGAGCATCGTCGACAACGTGATGCTCGCGCCGGTGAAGGTCCGCAAGACGCCGGCGGCCCAGGCCCGCAAGACGGCCATGGAGCTGCTGGAGCGGGTCGGCATCGCGAACCAGGCGGAGAAGTACCCCGCCCAGCTCTCGGGTGGGCAGCAGCAACGCGCGGCGATCGCCCGCGCCCTGGCGATGCGGCCCAAGGTGATGCTGTTCGACGAGCCGACCTCCGCGCTGGACCCCGAGATGGTCCAGGAGGTGCTGGACGTGATGACCACGCTGGCCAAGGAGGGCATGACCATGCTCGTGGTGACCCACGAGATGGGCTTCGCCCGCAAGGCGGCCGACCGCGTGATCTTCATGTCCGACGGCGAGGTCGTCGAGGACTCGACGCCGGAGGCGTTCTTCTCCGCGCCGAAGTCCAACCGCGCGAAGGACTTCCTTGGCAAGATCCTGACCCACTGAAGTCCCACGACCGCGGCGCTGAGCCTGGCGCCGCACTACCCGAAGAAGAGCAGGAGAACGACGATGAGGGTTCGCACCCTTGCGGTGGCGCTGCTGGCCGGCGGCCTCGCCCTGACGGCATGCGGCAAGGAGGGCAGCCCCGGCGACGCGGGCCCGTCCCTCTCCCAGCAGGTCGCCGCCGACGTGAAGGTCGACGGCTCGCCGACGTTCGAGAAGATGAAGGCCCGCGGCCGGGTGGTCATCGGCGTCAAGGAGGACCAGCCCGAGCTGGGCTACAAGAACCCGACCACCGGCAAGTACAGCGGCTTCGACATCGAGATCGCGAAGCACGTGGCCGCCAAGCTCGGCTTCCCCGAGGACAAGATCGACTTCACCGCGATCGCGTCCTCCGGCCGTGAGCAGGCGATCATCAACGGCAACGTCGACTACTACGTCGGCACGTACACGATCAACGCCAAGCGCAAGGAGCAGATCTCCTTCGCCGGCCCGTACTTCACGGCCGGCCAGGACCTGCTGCTGCGCAAGGACGACAACTCGATCACCGGGCCCGAGACGCTCAAGGGCAAGAAGGTCTGCTCGGTGACCGGCTCGACGCCGATCCAGAAGGTCAAGAACGAGGGCCTGACCGAGCCGGAGAACATCGTCGAGCTGCAGAACTACTCGCAGTGCGTCACCCAGCTCCAGGAGAAGGCGGTCGACGCCGTCACCACGGACGACGCGATCCTGAAGGGCTACGCCGCCCAGGACCCGGACAAGCTGAAGGTCGTCGGCAAGCCGTTCTCGAACGAGCCGTACGGCATCGGCCTGCCGAAGGACGACAAGGCCCTGCGCGACAAGGTCAACGACATCCTGGACGAGGCCATCAAGGGCGGCGACTGGGAGAAGATCTACAACGCGACGCTGGGCAAGTCGGGTTCGCCGGCCGAGAAGCCGGTCCTCGACCGCTACTGATCACCACGTAACGCGGCCGGTCGTCGTGCTCCGCGGCGACCGGCCGCACCACCACTGAGCCGAGGAAGCCGATGGACGTCCTGCTCGACAACCTCGACCTGTACGGGCCGGGGTTCCTCAACACCGTTGAGCTGTTCCTGATCTCCGCGGTCGGATCGCTGGTGTTGGGGACGGTGCTGGCGATGCTGCGGGTCGCGCCGGTCCCGGTGCTGCGCGCCGCCGGCTCCGCGTACGTGACGATCGTCCGCAACACGCCGCTCACGCTGGTGTTCTTCTTCTTCGCCTTCGCGTTCCCCCTGCTGGAGATCGTGAACGCGGAGACCCTGGGCTCGGCGGCCGCGTACTACTTCAACGCGGCGCTCGCGGCGCTCATCCTCTACACGGCGGCGTTCGTGTGCGAGGTCGTGCGCTCCGGCATCAACACCGTGCCCGTCGGGCAGGCGGAGGCGTCCCGCGCGCTCGGCCTGACGTTCGGCCAGATGCTCGGCTCCGTGGTGCTGCCCCAGGCGACCCGCGCGGTCGTGCCGCCGATGATGAGCACGATGATCGCGCTGCTCAAGAACACCACCATCGCGGCGGGCTTCTCGGTGTTCCAGGCCGGTTCGATCAGCCCGAACCTGGCCGAGCGCGGCGAGAACCAGCTGATCGGCCTGCTCTGGGTCGGCCTGTTCTTCGTGGTGCTCGTGATTCCCATGACCCTGCTGCAACGCAGCCTCGAGAAGCGGTGGAGCATCGCCCGATGAGCGCGGTCCTGTTCGACGTCCCCGGGCCGCGGGCCCGGCTGCGCCACCGCCTGTACTCGCTCTTGGGCATCGCCCTGGTGGTCGGCGTCATCGGCTTCGTGGTGTACCGGTTCGCGGCGACCGGCCAGTTCGAGGCCAAGAAGTGGTCCTGGCCGCTGTACGTGAACGTGCAGCTGGACCTGCTCAACGCCCTCGGCAACACCCTGCGGGCGTTCGCGGTCGGCGGCGTGCTGGCCCTGCTCTTCGGCGCGATCTTCGCCGCGGGCCAGCTCTCCGACCACGCGATCTTCCGCGTGCCGTCGACGGTGATCGTGGAGCTGTTCCGCGCGGTGCCGCTGGTCGTGCTGATCTTCCTGTTCCACTACGGCCTGGCGCTGGGTGCCCCGTTCTACTCCGTGGTGGCCGGCCTGACGCTCTACAACGGCTCGGTGCTCGCCGAGGTGTTCCGCGCCGGCGTCCTGTCGCTGCCGCGCGGGCAGGGCGAGGCCGCGTACGCCGTGGGCATGCGCAAGACCCAGGTCATGAAGTTCGTGCTGCTCCCGCAGGCGGTCCGGGCCATGCTGCCCGCGATCATCAGCCAGCTGGTCGTGGTGCTGAAGGACTCGGCGCTCGGCTTCCTCATCACGTACGAGGAGCTGCTGTACCGGGCGCGGGCGATCGGCAGCGCGTACGAGTTCGACCGGCCGCTGGTGCCCGTCACGATCGTGATCGCCGCCGTGTACATCGCGATGTGCCTGCTGCTGACGTGGCTGGCCACGTACCTGGAGAAGCGGAACCGGCGCAACAAGAAGGTCGTGGAGCTGGAGCGGAAGCCCGCCGAGGACGTCGTCGCGGCGGCGGTCTGACGGGTCGGTGCTCGCCGGCCTCCGCGCGTGGTGTGCGCGAGCTGCGGCCACGCGGGCGGCGCGGCCACGAGTGCGTCGACCCGCGGAAGGATCCGATCGGCTGATCCTTGCCTGACCAGGTGGGTCACCGCCGCGCTCCGGGCACGGGAGCGCGGCGGTGCGGGCGTCGTCCGGGTCAGTGGCGCAGGAGCGCGCCCACCCCGTCGCGCAGGCCGGCGTCGGTGACGACCACCTTCGCGCCGGTCGCGGCGGCGGCCGTGGCCAGGGCCTCGTCGGCACGGTGCTCGCCCACGTGCTCCACGCCGAGCCCGCGCAGCTCGTTCTCCCGCAGCGCCACCTGCGCCGGGTCGTCGCCGGACCAGACGGTGCGGTCGCCCAGCTCCGGGTCGGACACCAGCAGCGCGGCGACCTTCGCCTCGCGCAGCGCCTCCACCACGGGCTCCAAGCCCTGCACGGCGAGGCCGTCCGGGCGGCCCGCCTCGGCGGTGAACTCCTCCACCACGTCGTTGTCCAGGTCGAACTGGTACTGCGCCACGAGCGACTGGACGGCGTGGTCGAACGCGGCGTCGTCACCGCCTTCGGCGAGCGTCGCCCCCTCGACCTCGATCAGCACGTCCCGGCACCGCAGGCTCAGCTCGCTCTTCACGCCCGCCCTGGCCTGCACCTCGCCGCCGAGGATCAGCAGCCGGGCGTTCAGGGCGGTGACCATCCGGTCGATCTCCTCGGCGACCTGCGCCGCGTTGCGCTTGGCCGTCTCCTCGACCGTGTTCTGGAGGCGCCGGTGCGACCAGCCACCGCCGCCGACCTTGTGCAACGGGTGCTCGTCGCCGCGCACCTCGCCGTGCACGTCGCCCGTCCGGTCGCCGCTCCCGTCGTACCCGTGCAGGTCCGCGCCCGCCCGGTCGACCAGCGCGACCACGTGCGGCACGTCCGGCTCCATCCAGGTGGCCAGGGGCAGCAGGTGCGGCAGGTCGGACCAGCGGGCGGTCTCGGTGGCCGGCGGGCGCGGCAGCACGCGGTCCAGCAGCAGCTCCCCGTGCGCCGCGATCAGCGCCCGGCCGGACTTGCCGACCACCGGCGCCAGCACGGCGGCCTCCATCGCGTCCAGCGTCGCCTCGTCCGCGCCTTGCCGGGCCAACTCCTCACGCACCCCGCGCCAGCGCAGCTCCATGGCCTTGGCCGCGTCCTCGGTGTCGTGCGAGGCGTCCAGGTAGACCGACGCGAACGGGCCGCGTTGCCGGACCAGCTCTCCCAACGAAGACATGTCCATGCGGCTTCGGCTACCCGATCGCGCGCCGCGTAACCTCGGGGGCATGGTGGACGAACCCGGCGCGATCACCAGGGTGCAGCAGAACGCCGTTGACCACCTCCTCAGGGTGGGGATCAACGGTTTCGGCCCGTTCAAGAGCGCCCAGCAGATGGCCGTCGAGGCGTTGGAGAAGGGGCTGACGCCCGAGGAGGCGATCAAGCACCTGATCCGGACGCACGTGGCGGCGGCGGGTGTGCAGGGCTTCGCGACGAACGTCGGCGGTCTGATCACCCTGCCGGTCAGCCTGCCCGCGAACCTCACCGCCTCGTACCTGGTGCAGACGCACCTGATCGCGTCGATCGCCGCCGTGCACGGGCACGACCTGGAGAGCGACGACGTCCAGACGGCGATCCTGGTGTGCCTGCTCGGCAACGCGGGAACCGAGCTGCTGAAGAAGGCGGGGATCAAGGTGGGCTCGAAGCTCACCATGAACCTGATCGAGCGCATCCCCGCGCAGCTCATCCGGGAGATCAACAAGCGGGTCGGCTTCACCCTGCTGGCGAAGTACGGGACGAGCAAGGCGACCGTCACGCTGGCCAAGGGCGTGCCGCTGGTGGGCGGTGTGATCGGCGGCACGTTCGACGCCGTGACGACGCGCGCCGTGGGCGCCTTCGCGTCCCGCTTCTTCACCGAGCGCGACGAGCCGCCGTCGGTGGTGGACGGCACGGTGATCGACGGCGAGGTGCTGGAGATCCAGGAGTGATTGGCCCAACGAACCGTCGTCGGTTTGGACCTTAGGCTGGGCCAATCGGGCGCCTAGCGTCTCGCCTCATGGGGACGACGAAGGTGCTCGCGGTCGCCCAGGCGGCCAACTCGGTCGGCGACGGGGCGTTCTACGTCTGCTCCGCCCTCTACTTCACGCGGGTCGTGGGGTTGTCGGCCGCGCAGGTCGGGGCGGCGTTGACGGTGGCCTGGGCGGTCGGCGCGGTGGCCGGGGTGGGGTTGGGGCACCTCGCCGACCGGGTCGGGGCGCGGCGGGTCGCGGTCGGGTTGGCCGTGGTGACGGCGGGGGCGTTGGCGTCGTTCCTGGTGGTGCGGTCGTTCTGGGCCTTCGTGGCGGCGGCGTGCGTCTACACGTGCGGGCAGTGCGGTCTGGCGGCGGCACGGCAGGCGTTGCTGGCGGGGCTGGTGGCGCCGGAGCGGCGGACGCGGGTGCGGGCCGTGCTCCAGTCCGTGCTGAACGGCGGGCTGGCCGTGGGCGCGGGGACGGGCGGGGTGGCGTTGCACGTCGGCACGGCGACGGCGTACCTGGCGGTGTTCGCGCTGGACGCGGTCGCGTTCCTGGTCGCGGCGGCGGTGCTGTGCCGGGTTCCGGAGGTCGCGGCGGTCGCGCGGACGGGGCGGCTCGGCGTGCTGCGGGACCGGCCGTACGCGGTCGTCGCGCTGCTGAACTCCGTCACGCTGCTGTACATGCCGATGTTGAGCCTGGTCGTGCCGCTGTGGGTGGCCGAACGGACGTCCGCGCCGAAGTGGGTGGTCGCGGTGCTGTTCGTGCTCAACACCGGCGCGGTGGTGGTCGGGCAGGTGCGGCTGGCGCGCGGCGTCACGGACCTGCGCACGGCGGTGCGGTCGGTGCGTCGCGGCGGGGTGCTGCTGCTGGTGTCGTGCGTCGTGTTCGCGTTGTCCGAAGGTGTGCCCGATCGGGTGGCCGTGGCGGTGCTGGTCGTTGCGGCGGCGGTGCAGGTCCTCGGCGAGATGCTGCACGGCGCGGGGTCGTGGGAGATCGGGTTCGGGCTCGCGCCGGCCGACAAGCAGGGCCAATACCAGGGGTTCTACGGCGCGGGGACGGCGGTGGCGCGCACCGTCGGCCCGCTGCTGCTGACCACGTTGGTGCTCGGCGGGGGAGTGGTGGGCTGGCTGGTGCTCGGCGGGCTGTTCCTGGCCGCCGCGCTGGCGATGGGGCCTGCCGTGCGGTGGGCGCGACACGGGTCGGCGCCGACGCTCACGGGTGTCGTCGCCCACCGATAAGCAATTGGCGCTGCGAGGTGAAGCAGGCTAACGTCATGACCATGTTCTTCCAGATCTACCTCTGAGGACTTTTCCTCCAGCGCCGCACCGGCCTCGGGCCGTGCCGCGCCCTTCTCCTGGTGGCCTTAGCGGCTCTTCTCGCGACCCTGGCGTTGTCCGGGTCGCAGCCCTTTGCACGCCTCGACATCTCGAGGAGGCGATCGCATGCCCACCATGCGCAACGAACCACCTCACGACGGTCAGCCGACCAGCCGCGCCGCACGCCGCGGCGCCCGTTCGTCCGGCGCGGTCCACCCGCGCCGCGGCGGAGGTCGAGCTGTCGCCAACCCGCGCCAGTACGCCATGCGGCGTCGCTGACCAGCGACTTCGCCACACCTCAGGAGGCACACATGACCGACCAGGACGTTCCGCAGGGCGACGACGTCGAGCAGGACCAGCCGGAGCAGCCGGAGGCCCCGCTCAACCGCGCCGCCCGCCGCGGTCACGCGAACAAGAACGACAGCGTGAACAAGGTCCCCGGCCGGCCGCACCAGAACACGTTCGTGGGACGGCGCGTGTTCCGCCGCACGAGCGGCGGCTGACCGGAGGCCCGTCACGGCTGACCGCGAGCCCGTCCCGCGTGACGGCAAGCCCGTCACGCGGGACGGGAGTCGGTCCGGCGTCGCTCGATTAGTCTCCGGTGCGCGTTGAGCGCACACCTGGTGAGCCCGGAGCTGGTCGGGCGGTCGGCCGAGGTCGGGCACCTCGCGGGCGCGTCCGACAACGCGCCCGCGACGGTGCTCGTCGGCGGTGAGGCGGGCGTCGGCAAATCCCGCCTGGTCGACGACTTCACCGCCGGGCTGGACGCCGTGGTGCTGCTCGGCGGCTGCGTCCAGCTGGACGGCCTGCCGTTCGCGCCGTTCGTCGCGGCCTTGCGCGGTGTCCCGGTGACGGACCGGGAACGCGTCGACCCGGCCCCGCTGCTGCCCGCGTTCCGCGAGCACGCGCGGCCGGGCGACGAGGCGCGGCCCCGGCTGTTCGAAGGCGTGTTGTCCTTGCCGGCCAGGCTTTCGGAGCACCGGCCGGTGGTCCTGGTGGTCGAGGACGCGCACTGGCTCGACCGTTCCAGCCGGGACCTGCTCGACTTCTTCGTGCGCAACCAACGCGCCGTGCCGCGGTCCCTCGTCGTGGTGACGTACCGGTCCGACGAGCTGGGCGGCCCGGTGCGGCCGCTGCCGGCCGAGCTGAGCCGCGTGCCGTGGGTGCGCCGGTTCGAGCTGCCCCGCCTGTCCGCCCGCGACGTGCGCGCGCAGCTGCGCGGGATCCTCGGCGCGGAACCCGATCCGGTGATGGCGCGCGAGGTGTTCCGGCGCAGCGAGGGCAACCCGCTGTTCGTCGAGGCGCTGGTGGACGGTGCGGCGGAGCTGTCGCTGGAGGAGTTGTCGCTCAGCCGGGTCGAGCGGCTGGAACCGGACGCCGTCGCCCTGGTGCGCGCCGCCGCCGTCGGTGGCCGGCGGGTGTCCCATGACGTGCTGGGCGCGGTCCACGACATCACCCCCGTTCGGTCCGTTGTGGACGCGGGGGTTCTCGTCGTGGACGGCGACGGGTACGCGTTCCGGCACGCGCTGATCCGCGACGCGGTCTACCGGCGGCTGCTCCCCGGCGAACGGGTCGAGCTGCACGCGCGGTACGCGGCCGTGCTGCCGTGGTCGGCGGCGGCCGAGCTGGCCCACCACCGGTACGCGGCCGGTGACGTCGCGGGTGCCGCGTCCGGAGCACCCGGCGCGCGCGATGTGCCTTGTGCTCGCGTTGATCCCGCTGAGCGGGGTGGCGGGGCCGGCCCTGGGCGGGGTGCTGACCGACCTGTTCGGTTGGCGGTCGGTGTTCCTGGTGAACCTGCCGATCGTGGCGGTCGCGGTCGTGGTGGGCCGCCGGCGGGCTATCGCGCGCGACGGGCGCGGCCTGCCGTGGCCTGGCCGGCGGTTGCCGGTCGAGTCGGTGGTGCTGGGTGCGAGCGTGCTGCGCAGGCCGTCGTTGGCGTTCGCGCTCATCGCGCTGCCGTTGCCGGTCGCCGGGGTCGGCGCGGTGAACTTCGTGGTGCCCTATGCGCTGGTGGACCTGCCGTCGCGGACGGTGGGGCTGGTGCTGCCGGCGCTGTCGGCCGGCATGGCGGTGGTGTCGCCGCTCGCCGGGGTGGTCGCGGACCGGTACGGGTACCGGGTGGTCGCGCTCGTCGGCACGGTGGTGATCCTGATCGGCACCGTGCTGCTGCTCCGAGCGGGTGACGATCCGCGGGACGTGGCGTGGCGGTCGGCGGTGATCGGGATCGGCCACGGGCTGTTCGCCGGACCCGACGCGGCGGCCGTGCTGGACCGCACCCCGCGGGAGCTGATCGGGACGGCCGGGGGCGTGACGACGCTGGTCCGGACGGCGGGCTCCTCGATCGGGCCGGTGCTGGGCGCGTCGCTGGGCGGGTTCCACGCGACGGTCGCGGCGCTGGTCGCGATCACCGCGCTGGGGGTCGCCGCGACGGTCGCGCAGGTGCGCGCCGAGTGAACGGACAGTGCTCCCATCGGGCGCGTGACCTGCCGATCACCGGCCGGGAGAACTAGCCTGAGCTGGGTAGCAACCGGGTCCGGCGGAGATCGGGAGGCGCCCTGTGAGGATCGCAGACGTGTTGCGGAACAAAGGCTCGGCCGTGGCCACGGTGGAGTCGAGAGCGTCGGTGGCGGATCTCGTCGCCGCGCTGGCCGAGCACAACGTGGGCGCGATGGTCGTGATCGGGCCGGAGGGCATCGCCGGGATCGTGTCCGAGCGGGACGTCGTGCGGAAGCTGCACGACCGGGGCGGCGCGCTGCTGGACGCGCCGGTGTCGGAGATCATGACCAGCGAGGTGTTCACCTGCACGCCGCGCGACTCGGTCGACAGCCTCACCGTGCTGATGACCGAGCAGCGCATCCGGCACGTGCCGGTGGTGGACGACGACCGGCTGGTCGGCATCGTCAGCATCGGCGACGTGGTGAAGAGCCGGATCAACCAGCTGCAGGAGGACCACGACCAGCTGACCGCCTACATCGTCCAAGGCTGATCGGACGGGGACCGCGCGGGCGCCTCACGGTGTCCGCGCGGTGCTGTCGACGTGCGGCGGTCAGTCCCGCGTGCGGTGGTAGTGCCGGCTGACCCTGGCGCGGTTGCCGCACGACGGCTTGCACCACTCCTGCCGGGAGTGGGCCTTCACGAAGTAGCGGACGCACCGGGGCGCGGGGCAGGCCCGCAGCTCGTCCCGCGCCTCGCTCGCCAGGAACTCGATCGCCGCCGTGGCCAGCGTCGCCAGCAGGCGGTCGCCGGCGTCGGCGGTGTCCGCGTACCGCAGCCGAGGCTGCTCGTCCCAGTCCAGCTGCGCGGCCCGCGGCACGCGCGCGGAGGTCTCGTTGACCAGCGCCAGGGCGCGGTCGAAGTCCATCAGGAACGGCGTGTCGCGGCGTTCCGGCGCCCGCGCGACGTGCGCGAACAGCGTCCGCACGGCCCAGCGCAGCTCGACGACGCGCTGCCGCAGCGCCTCGTCCGGCTCGACGCCCGCCCACGCGGCGAAGCCGTCCGGGGTGGCGAGGTCGTCCACCAGGTCGCCCTGCCCGTCGCCCCGAACCGTGCTCGCGAACTCCAACGCCAGTGCCACCCGGCCCAGTCTAGTGATACGTTCCCTAACGGGTTTCAGTCAACTGACCATTAGGGGGACGTTGTGACGATCCAGGACAACGCGCTGGACGCCCACCGCAGGCTCGCCGTGCTCATCGAGGACCTGACCGACGAGCAGGTGGCGCAACCGTCGGCGCTGCCCGGCTGGACGCGCGGCCACGTGCTGTCCCACCTGGCCAACGTCACCGCGGCGCTCGCCGGCCAGGCCGAGCACGAGGGCACGCGGGTCGAGGTCTACCCCGGCGGCAGGCCCGCGCGGGACGCCGGGATCGAGGCGGGCGCCGGTCGTTCGGCGGCCGGGCACCGGGCCGCGATCGCCCACGCCGTCGCCCGGCTCGCCAAGGCGTGGGAGAACGTCCGCGACTGGGAGACGCCGGTCTTCTACCGCGACGGCACCCTGACCGGCACGGCCTACGCGGTGTGGCGCGAGGTCGAGATCCACCTGCGCGACCTCGACCTGGGCCCGGTGACGTGGACGCCCGAGTTCGGCGACCACGTCGTCGACTTCCTGTCCGTGCGGGTGCCCGGGGGCACCAGGCTCACGCTGCGGTCCGACGAGCGCGTGTGGACGATCGGCGAGGGCGAGGACGTCACGCTGACCGGCTCGCTCACCGACCTGCTCGCGTGGCTGGCCGGGCGGGAGCCGGAGGGGCCGGTCGTCGGCGACAAGCCGCGGCTCAACCCGTGGCCGTAGGGCGCACGGGCAGGTCCAGCCCGAAGTCCTCGCGCAGCACGGCGTCCAGCTCCTCGGGCGTCAGGCTGCGCTTGACCACCGCGCCGTCCGGCCGCGTCTCCGTCAGCTCCAGGTCGGTGAGGGCGTAGCGGGCGCGTTCGTCGGTCCGCTGCACGAGCAGCCGGCCGAGGAACGGGGACGCCGGGTGCGTGCACAGGTAGTGGCTGACGATCGCGTAGTCGGCGGGCGTCCACGGCGTCTCGGCGAAGTCGTACAAGGGGAACCACTCGCCGTTCTGGAACGACCGGAGCGTCCACGTGTCGTCGGCGTGGTCGAGCCGGAACGTCCAGTCGCCCTGCCGGGCGGTCGCGCCGTCGACCAGCGGCAGGGGTTCCAGCAGCCCGCCGCCGCCGAAACCGACGTCCACGACCCACCGCCGGTCCACGCGCAGCACGGCGTGCGTGCGGGGGATGGCGCCCGTGCGGCCGAGCAGCACGCGGGCGCCCAACGCGGTCACCTCGTGGCCGAGCCGGTCGAGCACGGCGGCGAACAGGAGGTTCTGCTCGAAGCAGTAGCCGCCGCGCCGCCGTGCCACCATCTTGTCCTGCAACGACTCGACGTCCAGCCGCAGCGGCACGCCGTCGCGCACGTCGGCGTTCTCGAAGCTGATGGCGGCCAGGTGCGCGCGGTGCAGGCCCCGCAGCGTCGTCTCCCGGTCGGCGGCCGGGTCGAAGGTGAAGGCGACGCGGTCGAGGTACGCGTCGAGGTCGAGGAGTTCGCCATTCCACACGCGGTCAGGATGGCAGCCGACGCGCGCTCGGCACACCGTTGTCGCGTCGGGACCGCGCACCCCGTCGCGGCGCCCTATAAGTTCGAGTGATGCTGCACGAGATCGCCGAAGCCACCCGTGGCTTCCTCGACCTGCTGGACGACGGGCAGCGCGCGACGGCCGTGCGGGACGTGTCCGACGACGACCTGCGCACGCGGTGGGCGTACACGCCCGGCCCGCGACCGGGCGTGGTCTACGGCGACCTCACGCGCGACCAGCGCAAAGCGGTGCACCGGCTGCTGGCGTGCGTGCTCAGCCCGCACGCCTACGCGCAGACCGCGGCGGTCATGGCGCTGGAGGACGTGCTGGACGACCGCGAGGGCGGCCACCGCGACCGGCACCAGGGCGACTACTGGACCGTGCTGCTGGGCGAGCCCGGCGACGGGCCGTGGGGGTGGCGGGTCGAGGGGCACCACCTGTCGGTGAACGTCGTCGTGGCGGACGGGCGGGTGTCGGCGACCCCGTTGTTCCTCGGCGCGAACCCGGCCCGCACGACGTACCGGGGCCGGACGGTGGCGCAGCCGTTGCGGCTGGAGGAGGAGCTGGCCCGCGAGCTGCTGGACCGGATGGGCCGCACGGCGCGCGGGCTGGCCGTCGTCTCCGACACCCCGCCCGCGGACCTGAAGACCGGCAACTCGCGCCGGGTGGGCGACCTCGACCCCGTCGGGGTGACGCCGGCGCAGCTCGACCGGGCGTCGCGCGGCCTGCTGGTCGGGCTGGTCCGCTACTACCTCGACCGGCTGCACAGCGACCTCGCCGACGAGGAGTTCCACGCCCTCGACCTGGACCGGCTGCACTTCTCGTGGGAGGGGTCGGCCAAGCGCGGCGAGGGGCACTACTACCGGGTGCAGGGGCCGGAACTGCTGATCGAGTACGACAACACGGCCAACGACGCCAACCACGCGCACTCGGTGTGGCGGCGGCGGTCCGGCGACTTCGGCGACGACCTGCTCGCCGCGCACCACGCCTCGGTGAGGCACGAGTGACCGCCGGGGCGCTGACGCCCGAGGAGGCGGTCGCGGAGCAGGAACGGCTGCGCCCGCTGGTGTCGACGCGGACCGACCCCGACCTGGTGGTGCGGCACGTCGCCGGCCTCGACGTGGCCTACGCGGACGACGAGCGGTTGGTGGCGGCGGTCGTCGTGCTGGACGCGGACTCGTTGACGACGGTGGACTCCGCCGTGGTGACGGGCCGGGCGGAGTTCCCGTACGTGCCGGGGCTCTTCGCGTTCCGCGAGCTGCCGTCGCTGCTGGAGGCGCTGGAGCGGCTGACCGTGCGGCCGGACCTGCTGGTGTGCGACGGGCAGGGGTTGGCGCACCCGCGGCGGTTCGGGCTGGCCTGCCACATCGGGGTGCTGACCGACCTGCCCAGCGTGGGCGTGGCGAAGACGCCGATGGGCCGGTTCGCGATGCCCGGTGACGCGCGCGGGTCCGCCGCGGACCTGGTGGACGACGGCGAGGTCGTCGGGCGGGCGCTGCGGACGCGGGAAGGCGTGAAGCCGGTGTTCGTGTCCGTCGGCCACCGCGTCGACCTCGACCGGGCGTGCGCCGAGGTGCTGCGGCTGTGCGTGACGCGGCTCCCGGAGACCACCCGCCGGTCGGACGCGCTGGGCCGGGCTCACCTGAGGTAGGCCAGCTCCGGGTGCCGCCGGGCGTAGGTGTCCAGCAGCCTCTTCGCCGTGGCGACCGAGTCGACCAGCGGGTGCAGGGCGAACGCCTTGAGCGCGGCCGGCCGGGTGCCTTCCATGACGAGCCGGTCGACGGCCTTGACCGACGTGACGAGGCCCGCCGCGTGGTCGGGCAGCGGGCTCACCGGCAGCGGGCGCGCGCCCGTCGCGTCCACCTCGCACGGCACTTCCACGACGGCGTCGTCGTCCAATGTGGACAGTGTGCCGTTGTTGGGCACGTTGAGGATGAGCGTGGCCTTCTCGTTGTCCGCGATGGCCCGCATGAGCGACATGGCGACGTGCTCGTAGCCGCCGCCCTCCAGCGAGTCCCGCTCACGTTCCTCGGCCATGTAGGTGGCTTCGCGTTCCAGCCGGGTGGTCTCCCAGTCGACCTGGCCGTCGTAGAAGCGTTGCTGCTGGGCGAGCAGGAAAGCGCCGCGGTTGTCGCCCAACGCCTCCCGCGTCGAGTAGTAGTAGTGCAGGTACTCGTTCGGGATGACGCCGAGCGCGCGCAGCCACTCCGTGCCGAACAGGCGGCCTTCCTCGAAGCTCGTCAACGCCTCGTCGTCGGCCAGCAACGTCGGCAGCAGGTTCTCCGCGCCGAGGTGCACGCCCTGCAACCAGCCGAGGTGGTTGAGGCCCGCGTAGTCGAACGTCGGGTCGTCCAGCCGCAGCGCCTTGGCGACGCGGCGGCACAGGCCCAGCGGCGAGTCGCAGATGCCGATGACCCGCTCGCCCAGGTGGCGGGCCATGACCTCGGTGATCAGGCCGGCCGGGTTGGTGAAGTTGACGACCCACGCCCGCGGCGCGAGCTCGGCGATCCGGCGGGCGAGCCGGTCGGCCACCGGCGCGGTGCGCAGGCCGTACGCGATGCCGCCCGCGCCCACGGTCTCCTGGCCGAGCACGCCGTGCTCGTGGGCCACCTCCTCGTCGATGGCGCGGCCGGCCAGGCCGCCCACCCGGATCGCGGAGAACACGAAGTCCGCGCCGCGCAGCGCCTCGTCCAGGTCGGTGGTCGCGGTGACCGGCGGCCCGCCGCGCAGGACGGCGCGGATCGCGTCCAGCCGCCCGGCGTCCACGTCGTGCAGGACGAGCTCGGTGATGTGGTCGTCCAGCGCGTTGTGCACGAGCGGCACGCGGAAGCCGCCGCCACCCAGGATCACCAGCTTCATGCGTCCCATCCTGCCTCGCCGAGCAAGGAGACGAACGCCGCGGTGAGCGGGTCGGGCGTCCGGTGCGCGTACGCGACGAGCGTGCGGCGGACGGGCGGGTCGGTGCGCAGGACGGCACCGTCGAACGTCTCGGGCAGGATGTTGCGAGGCACGAGCGCGGGGCCCAGGCCCGACGCGGCCAGCACGGGCGCGGCGGCGGTCTGCTCGGTGCGCACGGCCGCGCCCGGCTGGAAACCCCTGGCCGCGCAGGCCGCGTCCACCAGGTCGGCCAGGCCGTTGCCGGGCGCGTAGTGCACCCACCCCTCGTCGGCGAGCGCCCGCAGGTCGATCGGCTCGCGGTGGTGGGTGTCCGGCGGGAGGACGACCACGAACTCCTCCACGCCGAGGAGCTGCCGGAAGCCGACCCAGTTCGCGGGCTCGGGGCCGACGGCGAGGTCGGCCTGGCCGTCGGCCATCGCGTCGCGCAGCTCGTCGGCGTGGCGGTGCTCGAACAGGCGGATGCGGACGTCCGCGTGCTCGGCCCGCCACCGCCGCAGCACCGGGGGCAGCACGCCGAGCGTGAGCGAGTACAGCGTGGCCACGCGCAGTTCGCCGCACTCCACGCCCGCCGTGCGCCGTGCGGCGGTGAGCGCGCGCTCGACGTCGGCCAGGGCGTCCCGGGCGTGGGGGAGCCAGGCACGGCCCGCGGGCGTGAGGCGGACGGCGCGGGGGAGCCGGTCGAGCAGGCGCGTGCCCACCGCCCGTTCCAGCGCCCGGATCTGGTGCGAGAGGGCGGGCTGCGTGACGTGCAGCAACTCGGCGGCGCGGGTGAACGACCCCTCGTCCACGACCGTCACCAGGTACTCGAACTGCCGCAGCGTCATGACGGCATCTTATGGATTCGAGAAAGAACATGCCTTGGACTTATCAGCGGTAGGGGTCGGATGATCGGCCCATGTCATTGAACGAGCAGGCCCGAGCGGTGCTGGACAAGCTCGCGGGCGCGCCTGCGCTGGAGGAGCTGACGGTCTTCGAGGCACGTCGGGCGCAATGGGGCTTCCTCGCGTTCCAGAGCGAGCCGGAACCGGTCGCGCGCGTCGCGCACCTCTACGTCCCCGGACCCACGGCCGACCTGCCCGCCCGGATCTACTACCCGGACGGCGACGGGCCGTTCCCGGCGATCGTGTTCCTGCACGGCAGCGGCTGGGTGACGTGCAACCTCGACGTCTACGACGTGGCGCTGCGCGCGCTGGCCAACGCCACCGGGCACGCGGTGTTCGCGGTGAACTACCAGAAGGCGCCCGAGCACCCGTTCCCCGTGCCGCTGGACGACTCGTACGCCGCCGCGGCCTGGCTGTTCGAGCACGCCGCCGACGTGGACGTGGACCCGGCGCGGATCGGGGTCATGGGCGACAGCGCGGGCGGCAACCTCGCCGCCGCCGTCGCCCTGCGGGCGCGTGGCGCGCTGGACCTCGCGTTCCAGGTGCTGGTGGCGCCGGCCCTCGACGTCGACTTCACCACCCCGTCCTACGTGGAGCACGCGACGGGGTACGCGCTGTCCGCGGCGACCATGCGCTGGTTCTGGTCGCACTACCTGGGGTCCGCGCCGGTCACCGGGGCCGCCGCGCCGCTGCGGGCGGACGTGGCCGGGCTGCCGCCGACGTTCGTCGCCGTGGCGGGCCACGATCCCGTGCGCGACGACGGCACGCGGTACGCGGCGAAGCTGGCCGACGCCGGCGTGCCCGTCCGGCTGCGGTCGTTCGACGGCACGATCCACCCGTTCGTGCTGATGGACGGCGTGCTGGACGAGTACCGCGCGCTGCTGGGCGAGCTGGCGACCTGGCTGGCCGAGGCGGGTGACCGGTGATGCCGCCCGCACTGGTCGCGCTGGCCATCGGCGCGTTCGGCATCGGCACCACGGAGTTCGTGATCGTGGGCCTGCTGCCGCAGGTGGCCGGTGATCTCGGGGTGTCGATCCCGTCGGCCGGGCTGCTCGTGTCCGGCTACGCGCTGAGCGTCGTGGTCGGCGCGCCGCTGATCACGGCGGGCGGGTCGCGGGTGCCGCGCAAGCAGCTGCTCGTCGGGCTGATGGGCCTGTTCATCCTCGGCAACCTGGTGTGCGCGGTCGCCGACGACTACGCCGTGCTGATGGCCGGACGGGTCGTCGCCGCGCTGTGCCACGGGGCGTTCTTCGGCGTCGGCTCGGTGGTGGCGGCCGGGCTGGTCGCGCCGGACCGGCGCGCGCGGGCCATCGCGCTGATGTTCACCGGGTTGACCGTGGCGAACGTGCTCGGCGTGCCGATGGGGACGGCGCTGGGGCAGGCGTTCGGCTGGCGGTCGACGTTCTGGGCGGTGACCGCGCTGGGCGTCGCCGGGCTGGTGGGGATCATCGCGCTGGTGCCGCCGCAGCCCGCGTCGACCGGGTTGCGCGGCGAGCTGGCCGTGTTCCGGCGACCCGGCGTGTGGCTGGCGCTGGTCACGACGGCGCTCGGGTTCGGCGCGGTGTTCGCGTCGTTCACCTACATCGCGCCGATGATGACCGAGGTCGCCGGGTTCGCGCCGGGCGCGGTGACGTGGCTGCTCGTGCTGTTCGGCGCGGGGCTGTTCGTGGGCAACGTGATCGGCGGGCGTGCGGCGGACCGCCGTCTCATGCCGAGCCTTTACGCGTTCCTGGGCGCGCTGGTGGTCGTGCTGGTGGTGTTCGCGTTCACCGCGCACTGGGCCGTCCCGGCGGCGATCACGATCGCGCTGCTCGGCGTGTTCGGGTTCGCGACCGTCGCGCCGTTGCAGGCCAGGGTGCTGGAGCAGGCGTCGGGCGCGCCCGCGCTCGCGTCGGCCGCGAACATCGCCGCGTTCAACCTCGGCAACGCCGCGGGCGCGTGGCTGGGTGGCGTGGCGATCGACGCCGGGTACGGCTACACCGCGCCCAACTGGGTCGGCGCGGGGCTCGCGCTGGCCGGGCTCGGGGTGGCGGTGCTGAGCGGCGTCAGCGGTCGAGCGCGTCGATCTCGTCCAGCAGTGACTGTTTGAGCTCGTCCGGCGCGAAGCTGGCCCGCACCCCGGCGCGGGCCAGCTCGGCCAGCTCACCTCGGCCGAGGCCGAACTCCTCGTGGCACAGCAGGTACTCGCGGTTCAGGTCGGTGTGGAACATCCCGGGGTCGTCCGTGGCGAGGGTGACCGGCACGCCCGCGTCGAGCAGCTTCGGCAACGGGTGGTCCGCCATCGCCGCGACGGCGCCCGTGCGGAGGTTGGAGGTGGGGCACACCTCCAGCGCGATCCCCTCGGCGGCGAGCCGGCGCAGCAGCTCGGGATCGGCCACCGCGTTGACGCCGTGGCCGACGCGCTCGGCGTGCAGGTCGTCGAGGGCTTCCCGGATCTGGTCGGGGCCGGTGGTCTCGCCCGCGTGCGGCACGCAGTGCAGGCCCGCGTCCCGCGCCAGGGTGAACGCCTCGCGGAACGCCCGGCGCGGCGCGTCCGCCTCGAACCCGCCGAGGCCGAAGCCGACCGTGCCCGGCGGGCGGTGGGTGATCGCGTACTTCGCGCTGGTGAGGCCGAAGTCGCGGTCCCACAGGCCGGGGATGTCGAACACCCACGCCAGCTCGACGCCGTGCTCCGCCCTGGCCCGCTCGCGGCTCGTGGCCAGCGCCTCGTCCAGCTCCTCCGGCGCGATGCCCGCGCGCAGGTGGCTCGTCGCGCTCACCGTCACCTCGGCGTACCGGACGTTGCGCCGGGCCTGCTCCTCGGCCAGCCCCAGCACCAGCGCGGCGACGTCGTCGCCCGTGGTGACCAGGTCGTTCACCGCCGCGTAGACGTCGATGAAGTGCCCGAAGTCGGTGAACTCGTAGAACCGGCGCAGCTCCGCCTCGTCGGTCGGGACGGCGTTCCGCGGGTGTCGGCGGGCGAGGGCGAGGACGGTTTCGGGGGACGCCGACCCGACGAGGTGGACGTGCAGCTCCACCTTGGGCAGCGCGGCGATGAATTCACGCATGGCCCGGGCGAGTCTGCACAGGTCCCACGCGCTGGTCAAGGGGCCGATCGTCGGGTCTTCGGCAGGTGTCCACTGTGGACGCGCGGCCCGCTTGACAGCGTTGTGCCGCAGGGGAAGGGTCTGCCCGAAACCTGTCCTAGACATGATGGGGGTTCCGTCGTGAAGGGTGCTCGGAGAGCCGCGGTGCTCGCCGCTCTGGTCACGTTGCCACTGGGGTCGATCCCCGCGGTGGCGGTTGCCGCGCCGGAAGGCCCGGTGTTCGTCGGCGGCGAGGCGCAGCCCGTCTTCGACCCGAAGGACGTGGTGCGCGAGAGCCTGTGGGTGCGCGCCCCGGTCGACAGCGATCGCGACGGTCGCGACGACGAGGTCTACACCGAGGTGGTGCGCCAGACGGCCACCGACCGGGGCCTGAAGGTGCCGGTCGTGTTCCTCAACAGCCCGTACTTCTCCGGCGGCAACGACGTGGCCAACCACGACGTCGACGTGGAGCTGTACGTGCCCAACCGCCGCGGCGGGTACGACAAGCGCGACGGTTCCGTGCTGAAGGCCGAGGCGGACGAGCGCATCGCCGCCGCCGTCGGGCCGAACCCGGGGCCGATCCGGTCCGGGCGGTACGAGGACTACTTCCTCGCCCGCGGCTTCGCCATGGTCTACGCCGAGTCGCTCGGCACCGGCAAGTCCTCCGGCTGCCCGACGTCGGGCGGGGTCAACGAGACCATCGGCTCGAAGTCCGTGGTCGACTGGCTCAACGGCCGCACCACCGCGCGCGACGCCGCCGGCGCCCCCGTCGTGGCCGACTGGACCACCGGCAAGGTCGGCATGATGGGCGTGTCGTACAACGGCACCCTGCCGAACGCGGTCGCGTCGACCGGCGTGGAGGGGCTGGAGGCCATCGTGCCGATCGCCGCCATCTCCAGCTGGTACGACTACTACCGGGCCGACGGCGCGGTCGTCGCGCCCGGCACGTACCAGGGCGAGGACCTGGACGTGCTGGCCGAGTACGTCTACACGCGCGCCGACCGGGAGATCTGCAAGCCGGTGATCGCCGACGTGGCCGCGAAGCAGGACCGCGTGACCGGCGACTACAGCCCGTTCTGGGACGAGCGCAACTACGTCAAGGACGCCTCGAAGGTGCGGGCCGCAGTGCTGGCCGTGCACGGGTTGAGCGACTGGAACGTCAAGGTCAAGCACGTCGCCCAGTGGTACGAGGCGCTGCGCCGGCACGGCGTCGAGCACAAGATCTGGCTGCACCAGGCCGGGCACACCGACCCCGACACGCTGCGGTCGGCGGAGTGGCGGCGCACGATCAACCGCTGGTTCTCCCACTACCTGTACGGGATCGACAACGGCATCGAGCGCGAGCCGAAGGCGACGATCCAGCGCGAGGACAAGACCACCTGGGTGGACGAGGCCGACTGGCCCGCGCCCGGCACGTCCGACGTCCGCCTGCACCCGTGGGCGGGTGGCTCGGCCAAGGGCGCGCTGCGGTTCGAGTCGGTGCCGGGCGGCTCGGTGGTCGAGTCGTTGCGCGACGACTCGTCCAAGCTCGCCGAGGACCTCGTCGACCTGCCCGCCTCGGGGAACCGCCTGTCGTACGCGACGCGGCCGACCGCGGAGCCGCTCCGGTTCTCCGGCGTCGCGCGGGTCGACCTGGCGATCTCGTTCGACCGGCCGGCGGCCAACGTGACCGCACTGCTGGTGGACCGGGCGCCGGACGGCACGTCGCACGTGATCACGCGGGGGTGGACGGACCCGCAGAACCGCGTGTCGCCGTCCCGGACGAAGCCGATCGAGCCGGGCAAGCAGTACCGGGTCGAGGTGGAGCTGGAGCCGAACGACTACGTGGTCCCGTCTGGTCACAGCGTGGAATTCGTGCTGATCTCTTCTGACCACGACTACACGCTGCGGCCGCGGCCCGGCGCGGGCCTGTCGATCGACCTCACGTCGACGGTCGTGGAGCTGCCCGTGGTCGGCGGCGCGAGCGCGTTGCGCCGATCGGTCGGTTAGAAACTAATTCACTAAGTATCTACCTGGAAAGTCTTCCACTTACCGGCGCGGTTGTGATCGGATCTTCGCCACAGTCGTCAAGGAGGTGGCAGATGAGCCGTATCCGACGTGCGTTCGTCGCGGCCCTGGTAGCGCCGCTGGTCGGCCTCGTCCTCACGCAGGGCGAGGCCGTCGCGGCGCCCGCGTTCCAGATGCCGTTCCCGTGCGGGCAGGTGTGGGAGGGTCAGACCCGGACCGGCCACAGCCCGGCCAACGCGGTGGACCTGAACCGCGCCAACGACCTCGGCGACGCCGTCGTGGCGTCGGCCGGCGGCACCGTGACGCGGGTGGCGAACGAGGGCAGCACCAGCTACGGCCGGTGGATCGAGATCGGTCACGGCGGTGGCTGGACCACCCGTTACGCGCACCTGTCCGTGCAGCGGGTGAGCGTCGGGCAGGCCGTCACGCGGGGTCAGCGCATCGGCGACGTCGGCTCCACCGGCGGGTCGAGCGGCCCGCACCTGCACTTCGAGGAGCGGCTCAACGGCGTGGCCCAGCGGATCGTGTTCAACGGCTCGCAGATCTTCTACTGGGGCACCCGCAACTACACCAGCCGCAACTGCTGATCGGTCCGACCGGGCTGATCCGCGCGGTCGAGGTGGCACTGCGCCGTTCGGTTGGTTAGGGATTAATTCACGAACTGAACACTTGGTAAGTCTTCCACTTTGACGGGTGGTCGTGGTCCGATCTCCACACCATTCGTCAAGGAGGTGGCAGATGATCCGACGCGTGTTCATCACGGCCCTGGTGGCGCCGCTGATCGGCCTCGTCCTCACGCAGGGCGAGGCCGCGGCGGCGCCCGCGTTCCAGATGCCGTTCCCCTGCGGGCAGGTGTGGGAAGGCCAGACGCGGACCGGCCACAGCCCGGCCAACTCGGTGGACTTCAACCGCACCAACGACGACGGCGACCCGGTGGTCGCGTCGGCCGGCGGAACGGTGACGCGCGTGGCGAACGAGGGCACCACCAGCTACGGGCGGTGGATCGAGATCGACCACGGCTCCGGCTGGCGCACCCGGTACGCGCACCTGTCCGCGCAGCGCGTGTCGGTCGGGCAGTCCGTCCGGATCGGCCAGCAGATCGGCAACGTCGGCTCCACCGGCGGGTCGAGCGGCCCGCACCTGCACTTCGAGCAGCGGCTCAACGGCGTCGACCAGAAGATCGTGTTCAACGGGACGCAGATCTACTACTGGGGCACCCGCAGCTACACCAGCCGCAACTCCTGCACCAGCGGCGTGACCGGGACCGTCGGCACCGACAGCGGCGCGTCCGTGACCGTCCGCTCCGGGCCCGGCACGCAGTACGCGGCCGTCGGCTCGGTCGCCGACGGCGCCACCGTGACCATCCGGTGCCAGACCCGCGGCGAGACGGTGACCGGCAAGTACGGCACCACCAGCCTGTGGGACCACATCGGCTCGGGTTACATCTCCGACGCCTACGTGTACACGGGTTCGGACGGCCAGGTGGCCCCGAACTGCTGAGTTCCCGCAGGTCACGAGCTCGACGACGGTCGCCCTCGGTTCGCCGGGGGCGACCGTTCGCGAGTTGTCCACAGATCCGGGTACGCCCCTGGCCCGCTTCGCCGCCGTTCGCCACAGTCGAACCCATGACGAAGCTCCTGCCCCCGCCGCCACCCCCGCCCGCCGCGCGCCTCGTGGACGCCGGGAACGTGATCGCCGCCGTGCCGCACCTGCTCGGCTTCCACCCGGCCGACTCGCTGGTCGTGCTCGTGCTGCGGGCCGGTGACGTGGCGATGGGCCTGCGCGTCGACCTGCCGTCGCCGGCGCGGCCGGGCCGCGTGGCCAAGCTGATCGCCGGGCCGCTGGCGCGGTGCCGTGACGCCACCGCGGTCGTCGTCGTGGTCGGCGGCGGCTCCGGCGACCCGCCCGAGCACCTGCCGCACGCCGCCGTGGTCGACGAGGTGGACGACGCCCTGCACGCCGCGCGCGTCCCGTTGGTGCTGGCGGTGTGGACCCGTGCCGTCGTGAAGGGGGAGGCGTGGTTCGACTACCACGACGCGGGCACGCACGGCACCGTCACCGACCCGACGAGCACCGCGTTGGCGGCGGCGTCGGCCGCGGACGGCTTCGTCACCCACGCCAGCCGCGAGGCCATGGCCGAGCTGCTCGCCCCCGACCCGCCCGAAGCCCTGTCCCGCCGGGCCGCCCTGCTGAACCGACGTGCCGCCAACGCCCCGCCCGTGGCGGACGGCGCCGTGCCGCCGAGCCACCTCGACCTGATCCACGCCGAGGTGGTGCGTGCGGCGGGGCGCAAGCGTTCGCTCACCGACGACGAGGTGGCGGACCTGGCGCACGCCCTGTCGAACCCGTGGACGCGCGATGCCAGCCTCGGCTACTGCGTGGGCGAGCACGCGCTGGGCGCCGAGGTCCTGTGGACGGAACTGACCCGGGCCAGTCCCGCGCCGGAGCGCGCCGAACCGGCCACCCTGTTGGCGTTCTCGGCGTACATCCGGGGGCAGGGAACCTTGGCGTCGCTCGCCTTGGAGCGAGCCGAGGAAGCCCACCCGGGGCACCGGTTGACGGAACTCCTGCGGGCCGCCCTGAACACCGGTCTACCGCCGGAACAACTGCGAGAACTGGCCGAACACGCGGCGGGAGCCACCTGGACCACCCCGCCCAGCCCTTGACCCACCCACCACCGAGTCCTGGGGGACCCGCGGCAGCCCCAGAACAACCCGGACCGCCGGCCCAACCCACCACCGGCCCAACCGGACCCGAACGGCGGCCGGCTCAACCTGGCTGGCGGCCCAACCCGACCGCCGGCCAACCCACCACCTGGCGTCGAGTACCGCTGCTGGGTGCTGAACGCCGGGTGGCGGGTGGCGGGTGTTGGGAGGTCGGCTGGCTGGTGGTCCCTAGACGAGTTCCGGGCGCTGCCAGGGCTCGCCGAGCACGTGCTCCGCCAGGAACGCGAAGATCGTCTCGTACCAGACCTTGGCGTTGCCGGGCGTCAGGATCCAGTGGCCCTCGGTGGGGAAGTACAGGAACTTCGCCGGCACCCCGTGCCGCACGAGGTCGAAGTAGAGCCGCTGCCCCTCGGTGACCGGGACCCGGTAGTCCTTGTCGCCGTGGATCACGAGCATCGGCGTCTTGATGTCCGCCACCCGCAGGTGCGGCGAGTACGCCCGCACCCGCTCCTGCGCCCGAAGGGGGTCGCCCATCTCGCGAATCCAGTAGTACGCGTCGTCCGTGGTCCCGGTGAACGCGTCCAGGTGCCACAACGACGCGTGCGTCACGATCGCCTTGAACCGGTCGGTCTGCGTCGCGATCCAGTTCGCCATGTACCCGCCGAACGACCCGCCCATGGCGGCCGTCCGCGACTCGTCCACGTCGTCCCGCCGCACGGCCACGTCGGTGATCGCCACCAGGTCCGTGTACGGCTTGCCGCCCCACGCACCCCACCCGGCGCGCACGAAGTCGTGCCCGTACCCGATCGACAGCGCCGGGTCGGGCAGCAGCACGGCGTACCCGCGCGCGGCCATCAGCCACGGGTTCCAGCGCCAGCTCCACCCGCTCCAACTCATGAGAGGACCGCCGTGCACCCACAACAACAACGGCGCCGGGCGCTCGGCCGACGCGCCCGCCGGCAGCACCAGCCACGCGCGCACCGTCCGACCGTCCTCGACCACCGTGTCGACCTCGGTCAACGTCCCCGGCAGCGACTCGACCGCACCGGGGGCGGGCAGGGCGACGGCCTCCTGGTCCGCCCCGGACGCGGACAGCCGCACGGGCTGCGGCGGGTGGTCCCAGGCGTTGCGCAGGGCGTACACCCAGGCGCTGTCCGGGCTCACCCGCACGTCCGTGTAGGCGCCGGACGCGGTCAGCTTGACCACCTCGCCGGACGCCAGGTCGAGCTTCCAGATCGGCTGGTGCCCCCGGTGGCTGCTGGTGAAGTACACCGACGCGCCGTCCGGGCTCACCACCGGGTGCTCAGGCTCCTCGGGGAAGTCCACCGCCAGGTCCTCGACCTCGCCGGCCAGGTCGATGCGCACCAGCGTGCGCGTCCACGGCCGGTCGGCCGTCGAGTCGAGCGACCGCACGGCCACCACGCCCGACGAGTCCGGCAGGAACGTCGGCTGCTGGAACGAGTGGCCCTCGCGGTCGGCCGGCACGCGGTCCACGGCGCCGTCCGCGGACGTCAGCCGGAACCGGGTGCGCGTGCCGTAGGACGCGCTCACCGGCACCTTCTCGGTGTGCACGACCCACCGCCCGTCCGGGCTGATGGCGGGGGAGCCGTCCAGCCGCGCGGCGGCGCTGGGCGTCAGGTCCACCAGGTCCGACGCCGGGTCGACGCGCTCGCTGTCCGCGCCGACCGGCGACGTGGTCGCGAGCAGCCGCGGGAAGCTCGGGCCGAGGTCCGCGTCCCAGTACCGCACGGGGTACGACTCGTGCAGGATCGCGGTCACCCCGGCGTCCTCGCGCGCCTTGCGCAGCTCCTCGTCCTGCTCGCCGAACTCGGCGGTCGGGTGCGCGCCCGACGCGATCAGCACCGTGCCCGACTCCCGCGCCACCGCGAACTCCGCCACGCCGCCGGCGGGGCGGCACAGCTGCCGCGCCTCACCGGTGGCGGGCAGCAGCCACAGCGCCGCCTTGTCCTTGGCCACCTTGCTCTCCGCCGGCCCGGCGTCCGGGTCGGGCCGCGACGACACGAACAGCAGCGAGCCGTCCGGCGTGAAGGCGGGAGCCGACGCGCCCTTCGCGCCGCGGGTCAGCCGCCGCGCGGGGCGCTCGCCGGAGGGGTCGACCTCCCACAGCGCTCCCTGCCACGTCTTGCCGTCCGGCGCGAGCGTCGCCACCGAGGTGACGAGCCGGGTGCCGTCCGGGGACAGCGCCAGCGAGGAGATCCGCGGCATCCCGGCGTAGGCGGTCAGGTCGCCGAAGCCGGCCTCGGTGATCCCGCCTGCCATCACGCCCCCTGTCGTGACCTGGTGAAGTCCCACGCGTCGCGCACGATGCCGACCATGTCCACGCGCTCGGGCTTCCAGCCCAGCTCGGCGCGGGCGCGCTCGCTTCCGGCCACCAGGGACGCCGGGTCGCCGGCGCGGCGCGGGGCCACGTCCGCCGGGATCGGGTGCCCGGTCACCTCGCGGCACGCGTCGATGACCTGCTTCACCGAGAAGCCGAGGCCGTTGCCCAGGTTGTAGATCTTGTGCTGACCGGCGGTCGCGTGCTCCAGCGCGCGCAGGTGCGCGTCGGCCAGGTCGAGGACGTGGATGTAGTCGCGGACGCACGTGCCGTCCTCGGTCGGCCAGTCGTCGCCGTAGACCTGCACGCGTTCGCGCTGGCCCAGCGCGACCTGCAGGACGATCGGGATGAGGTGCGTCTCGACCCCGTGCCGCTCGCCGTACCGGCCGTACGCGCCGGCCACGTTGAAGTACCGCAGCGACACGGCGGCCAGGCCGTGCGCGGCCGCGTACGAGGTGATGGCGTGGTCGATCGCGAGCTTCGTCGCGCCGTAGGTGTTCGTGGGACGGGTGGGCGCGGTCTCCGCGATCGGCACCTCCTCCGGCTCGCCGTACGTCGCGGCGGTGGAGGAGAACACCAGGCGGGGGGTGCCGTGCTCGCGCATGGCGTCCAGCAGCCGCAGCGACGTGACCACGTTGCCGTGCCAGTACTTCGCCGGGTCCTGCATGGACTCGCCGACCAGCGACTTGGCGGCGAAGTGCAGGACGCCGTCGAAGCCCTCGGCCAGCACGCCGCCGATCGCCTCGTCGATGCCCGCCTCGACCAGCCGGACGCCGTCCGGCACCGCGTCCGCGTGCCCGGTGGACAGGTCGTCCAGCACGACCACCTCGTGCCCCGACTCGGCCAACGTGGCCGCGCACACGCTGCCCACGTACCCGGCACCGCCCGTGACGAGCAACTTCACCCTGCAACCCCGCTCTCTAGCCGACCATCAATTGTCACGGCCCGCGCCCGCCGAGGGCACGGCCGTGAAGATCCTCGGTGTCGTCCACCCGCGCCGCGCGAAGGCCGCGAAGACCCGGCGCGCCACGTCGTCGTGCCGGTCCACCGGCACCAGCGCGATCGCCGAACCGCCGAAGCCGCCGCCGACCATGCGCGCGCCCAGCGCGCCCGCCGCCTTGGCGGCGTCCACGGCGACGTCCAGTTCCGGCGCCGACACCTCGTAGTCGTCGCGCAGCGACGCGTGCGACGCGTCGAGCAGCGGCCCCAGCTCGGCCAGCCGGCCGGCGCGCAGCAGCTCGACGGAGTCCAGCACCCGCTCGTTCTCCGTAACCACGTGCCGCACCAGCGGGCGCAGCTCCTCCGGCAGCCGGGCAAGCGCGCCGTCCAGCTCGCTCACGTCGACGTCCCGCAACGCGGGCACGCCGAGGATCGAAGCCGCCCGCTCGCAGCCCGCCCGACGCGCGCCGTAGCCGCCGTCGGTGTGGGAGTGGCTGGCCCGCGTGTCGACCACCAGCACTTCGAGGCCGTGCTCGGCCGCGTCGAACGGCACCTGCCCGGCCTTGAACGACCGCACGTCGAGGAACAGCACGTGCGCCTCGGTGCAGCACAGCGACGCGGTCTGGTCGAGCAACCCGGTGGGCGCGCCGACGAAGTCGTTCTCCGCGCGCTGCACCCACCGCGCGATCTGCGGCAGGTCGTCGGCGGGACGGTCGGCGAGCCCGAGCAGCGCGAGCGCCACCGCGCACTCCAGCGCGTGCGACGAGGACAGGCCCGCGCCCGCCGGCACGTCACCGGCGATCACGAGGTTCGCGCCGCCGGTCACGCCCTGCCCGCGCAGCACCCACGCCACGCCCGCCGGGTAGGCGGACCAGCCGGTCGACGCGCCCGGTTCCAGCTCGGCCACGGCGACCGGCGACGCCTGCTGCACGGCGCCGTCGTCACCGACGGTCGCCACGTGCAGCATGCCGTCGTCACGGGGCGACGCGGCCACCGCCGTCCGGTGCGGCAACGCGAACGGCAGCACGAAACCGTCGTTGTAGTCGGTGTGCTCCCCGATCAGGTTCACCCGACCGGGTGCGGACCAGACGCCCGCGGGCGCGACGCCGTGCAACCGGGTGAACGCGGCTGACGCGCGTCGCGCCGGGCTCACCGCGCCTGCACCAGGACGGCGTGCGCCACCGCCGGGTCCAGCTCGGCGACCGTGCCGTTGCCGCGCACCTGGATGACCTTCGCGCCGCCGAGCGAGTCGATCTCGACCGTGCCGCCCGGCACCACGCCGGCGGCCTTCAGCTCGGCCATCAGGTCGGGGTCCAGCTGCACGTGCTCGGCGATCCGGCGCACCTCGACGCGACCGCCGCCGCGCCGGGCCACCTCGTCGACGCGCACGAGGTCCGCCTCGGCGGCCGGGGCCGGCTCGCCGTCGCCCAACTTGTCCAGACCGGGGATCGGGTTGCCGTAGGGCGAGGTGGTGGGGTTGCCGAGGAGCTTCACCAGCTTGCGCTCGACGGCCTCGCTCATGACGTGCTCCCAGCGGCACGCCTCGCTGTGCACGTGCTCCCACTCCAGGCCGATGATGTCGACCAGCAGCCGCTCGGCGAGCCGGTGCTTGCGCATGACCGCGATGGCGAGGTTGCGGCCCTGCTCGGTCAGCTCCAGGTGGCGGTCGTCCGCCACGATGACGAGACCGTCGCGTTCCATCCGGCCCACGGTCTGGCTGACCGTCGGACCGCTCTGCGCCAGCCGCTCGGCGATCCGCGCGCGCAGGGGCACCACGCCCTCTTCTTCGAGCTCGTAGATCGTGCGGAGGTACATCTCGGTAGTGTCGATGAGCTCGTTCACACCCGCTCCCCTTCGTATGGCGTCAATGCTAGTCGGCCGGTCACGGGTGCAGGATGGTGCCGTGCATCCACTGATCAGCACCGAAGCCCTGGCCTCCGCGCTGAGCGGCGCGGAACCCCCGGTCGTGCTCGACGTCCGCTGGCGACTGGGCGGACCGCCGGGACGTCAAGACTACGAGGTCGCGCACGTTCCCGGCGCCGTGTACGTCGACCTCGACACCGAGCTGTCGTCGCCGCCCGGAGCCGGTGGCCGGCACCCGCTGCCGGACCCGGCCGCCCTGCAGGCCGTGCTGCGCGCCGCCGGTGTCCGCCGAGGTCACCCGGTCGTGGCGTACGACGGTGGTGACGGCTCGGTCGCGGCCCGCGCGTGGTGGCTGTTGCGGTGGGCCGGCCACCCGGAGGTGGCGGTCCTCGACGGCGGCTACGCGGCGTGGACCGCGGAGGGCCGTCCGGTCAACGCGGAGGCGCCCGCACCTGTTCCCGGCGACGTCGTCGTGCGGCCCGGCGCGATGCCCGTGCTGACCGCCGACGAGGCCGCCGCGTTCACCGCGTCCGGAGTGCTGCTCGACGCCCGTGCCCCCGAGCGGTACCGGGGCGAGACGGAGCCGGTCGACCCGCGCGCGGGCCACATCCCGGGGGCGCTGAACGCGCCGACCTCGGGCCACACCGAGGGTGGTCGCTGGCTGCCGGCCGCGGCGCTCGCGGAGCGGTTCCGGTCGATCGGCGTCTCGCCGGACCACCCGGTCGCGGCCTACTGCGGCTCGGGCGTCACCGCGTCGTCGGTGGTCCTGGCGCTGGAGGTGGCGGGCCTCAGGACCCCGGACGCGCCGGCCCCGCTCTACGCGGGCTCGTGGTCACAGTGGTCGTCCGACCCGACCCGCCCCGCCGCCACCGGACCCAACCCCACCTGACCAGGTCCAACCGCCACCGCTCCGCCCCGGCAAGCGCCCCAACGCGCCCACCGGTGCGAGGCCGCGTCGGTGGTTCGTGGCCCATCGCGCGGCGATCACGCTTTTCGATCGCCGTGGGATGGGTCGCGAGCTGCCGACTTCCCGGCGGCCGAGCCGTGACGCCGGAGGCGGCACCAACGACACAGCGGCCGAGCCGCCGTCTGCGGAGCAGCGGCCAAACTCAAGCGTTGGGGATCTTCTCGAAGCCCTTGGTCGCCAGCTTCAGCGCTGCCTCGCACGGCTCGAACTCGTCGATCGGCGTCACCGTGGCCACGAACGCGGGGGTGATCTCCTCCGGGTCGTCGGTCAGCATGACGAGCACGGTGCAGTCGCCGCTCTTCTCCTTGACCTCGTACGCGGTGTTGCCGCCGATCTCGATGGTCCGCGCCTCGCCCTCGTACTCGGCGAACGTGACCATGAACAGCACGACCGCGATCGGGTCCTCCGTGCTCTGCACGCAGCCCTTCTCGCCGCCCTTCGCCGCACCGAGCGCGGCGGCCACGTCCTCGGGCGTGAGGAGGTCGCAGTCCTCGAAGCCCTCGGTCTTCTTCTTCGTCGTGATCTTGACGTCGCCCGACGGCTTGTCCGCCTCGGTCGTCTTCGGCGTGCCGGACTTGCTGGCGCTCGGCTTGCTGGACGTCTTGGTGGAGGACGGCTTGCCGGAGGTCGACTTCTCACCGGTCGAGCCGCCCGCCGCGGCGACCGGGCTGCCGACGACCTTGGTGGCGCACGCCGAGAGGCCGAGCGTGAGCGCCACGGCCAGCACGGTGGTCAGGGCGGAGACTCGTCGCAGGTGCATGTCCTCTATGACCCCGTTCCGACGTGCGGGGTTCCATCCTCGATGGCCGCAATCCTGGCCCGCGTCGTCTCGGCAGACTCTAAGTCCACCCGCGACGTCCGCTCGCCCGGGGCGACCAAGCTGTGATCACACCGAGCGCGTCCCGGTGGGTTAGGTTGCCGGACATGGGCAAGGCAGCCGCTGTCGTCTGGGACGAGTCCTTCCTCGGCTACGACCTGGGCGGGGACCACCCGTTGAACCCGGTCCGGCTGGACCTGACGGTCCGGTTGGCGACCGCGCTGGGCGTGCTGGACGGCGTGGACCTCATCGCGCCCGACCCCGCGCCGGACGCCGAGATCGAGCGCGTGCACGAGGAGTCGTACCTGAACGCGGTGCGCGCCGCGCCGATGGCCGGCTGGGACGTCGGCCACGGCCTCGGCACGGCCGACAACCCCGTGTTCTCCCGCATGCACGAGGCGTCCGCGCTGGTCGTGGGCGGTTCGCTGGCGGCGGCGCGCCGGATCGCGTCGGGGGAGGCGGACCGGGCGGTGAGCATCGCGGGCGGGCTGCACCACGCCATGCGCGACCACGCGGCCGGGTTCTGCGTCTACAACGACTGCGCGGTGGCGATCTCGTGGCTGCTGGACCACGGCGTCGAGCGGATCGCCTACCTCGACACGGACGTCCACCACGGCGACGGCGTGCAGGCCGCGTTCTACGACGACCCGCGCGTGCTCACGGTGTCGGTGCACCAGAGCCCGCTGAGCCTGTGGCCGGGCACCGGGCGGCCCGACGAGCTGGGCGGCGCGGGCGCGGAGGGCACGAGCGTGAACCTGGCGCTCCCGCCCGGCACGGACGACCGGGGCTGGCTGCGCGCGTTCGAGGCGACCGTGCCGGCGCTGCTGCGGGCGTTCCGGCCCCAGGTCCTGGTCACCCAGTGCGGCGTGGACACGCACCGCGAGGACCCGCTGGCCGACCTGGCGCTGACGGTGGACGGCCACCGGGCGATCTACCGGCGCCTGCGCGAGCTGGCCGAGGAGACCGCGAGCGGCCGGTGGCTGGCGCTGGGCGGCGGCGGGTACGAGCTGCTGCGCGTCGTGCCGCGGAGCTGGACGCACCTGCTGGCCACCGTGCTCGACCGGGACGTGGACCCGAACACCCCGCTGCCCGCCGACTGGGTCGCGCACGCCACGTCCCTCGCGCCGAACTGGCCGCTGCCGACGTCGATGGGCGACGGCGCGGACACCGCGTTCCAGCCGTGGGGCGGCGAGACGGACACCCCGCTCGACCTGGCGGTCCGCGACACCCGGCGCGCCGTGTTCCCGCTGCACGGCCTGGACCCCGACGACCCGAGGGACTGACCGTGGACCCGTTCGACTACCCGAGGCACTGGGAGGCCGACGTCGTGCTCAGCGACGGCGGCACGGTCCACCTGCGGCCGATCACCCCGGACGACGCGGAGAAGCTGCTCGCGTTCCACGGCAGGCTGTCCGAGCGCACCCGCTACTACCGCTACTTCGGCCCCTACCCGCGGATGCCGAAGCGGGACGTGGAGCGGTTCAGCACGGTCGACCACGCCGACCGGGTGGCGTTCACGGCGCTGCTCGGCGACGACATCGTGGCCGTCGGCCGCTACGACCGGCTCGGCGAGGGCAGCTCGGCCGAGGTCGCGTTCGTGGTCGAGGACGCCCACCAGGGCCGCGGCCTCGGCTCGATCCTGCTGGAACACCTCGCCGCGGCCGCCCGGGAACGGGGACTGAGCCGGTTCACCGCCGAGGTGCTGGCGGAGAACGGCCAGATGGTGCGGATCTTCCGGGACGCGGGCTACAGCGTGAGCCGCGCGTTCGAGGAGGGCGTGGTGCACCTGGAGTTCGACATCGACCCGACCGAGGAGTCGGTGGAGGTGGCCCGCGCCCGCGAGCAGGCCGCCGAGGCGCGCAGCGTGCACAACCTCCTGCACCCGAGGTCGATCGCCGTCATCGGCGCGTCCACGGACCAGACCAAGATCGGCAACGCGGTGCTGACGAACCTGCTGACCGGCGACTTCGCCGGGCCGGTGTACCCGGTGAACGCCGAGCACCGGTCGGTGCGCGGGGTGCGCGCGTACCCGTCGGTGCTGGCGATCCCCGACGACGTGGACCTGGCCGTGGTGGCGGTGCCCGCCGCCGGCGTCGACGAGGTCATGGACGCCTGCCTCGCGAAGGGCGTGAAGGCGCTGGTCGTGGTCACGTCCGGGTTCGGCGAGACGGGTCCGGGCGGGTTGAGCGCGGAACGCAGGCTCGCCGCCGAGGCCCGCGCGCACGGCATGCGCGTCGTCGGCCCGAACGCGTTGGGCGTGCTGAACACCGACGCGGGCGTGCGGCTGAACGCCACCCTCGCGCCGAAGCTGCCGGTCCGGGGCCGCACGGGCTTCTTCTGCCAGTCCGGCGCGCTCGGCACGGCGATCCTCGCCACCGCCGCCGAACGGGGCCTCGGCCTGTCCACGTTCGTGTCCGCGGGCAACCGGTCCGACGTGTCCGGCAACGACCTGCTCCAGTACTGGGAGACCGACCCGGCCACGGACGTCGTGCTGCTGTACCTGGAGTCGTTCGGCAACCCGCGCAAGTTCGCCCGCCTCGCCCGCCGGCTCGGCCGCAGCAAGCCGATCGTCGCGGTGAAGTCGGGCCGGCACGCCGTGACGCCCGCGCTGGCGGCCACGTCCGTGCCGGTGGACGAGTCGAGCGTGCAGGCGTTGTTCGAGCAGGCGGGCGTGATCCGGGTGGAGTCGCTGGCCCAGCTGTTCGACACCGCCCTGCTGCTGGCCCACCAGCCGCTGCCGGCCGGGCCGCGGGTCGCCGTGGTGGGCAACTCGACCGCGATCGGGCTGCTGGCCGCCGACACGGCGCTCGCGCAGGGACTGGAGCTGGCGGGCGACCCGGTGGACGTGGGCGCGCAGGCCGGGCCGGAGGCGTTCGCCGCGGCGGTGAAGGCGGCGCTGGAGAACCCCGAGGCGGACGCGCTCGTGGTGGTGTTCGTGCCGCCGCTGGCCGTGCCCGGCGCGACGTTCGCCCGCGCGTTGCGCGACGTCGTGGAGCAGGGCGGGCGGACCAAGCCGATCGCCTCGACGTTCCTGGCCGTGGAGGGCGTGCCGGCCGAACTGGCCGTGCCCGGTCCCGGCGGCGCGCCCGGACGGGGTTCCGTGCCGTCGTACCCGAGCCCGGAGCGCGCTGTGCTCGCGTTGGCGCGGGTGACCCGCTACGCGCGGTGGCGGTCGGCCCCCCAGGGCACGTTCATCCGGCCCGAGGGCATCGACTCCGAGACGGCGCACGCGATCGTGGCGTCCCAGGTGTCGGAGGGGGAACGGCGGCTCGACGACGAGACGACCGTGCGGCTGCTCGCGTGCTACGGCGTCCAGGTCGTGCCGTTCCGCGTGGTGCGGTCGCCGGACGAGGCCGTGCGCGCGGCCGACGAACTGGGCTACCCGGTGGCCATGAAGTCGACCGACGACCGGCTGCGCCACCGGGCCGACCTGGTCGGCGTGCGGCTGGACCTGTCCGGCGAGGAGGCCGTGCGCAGCGCGTACGACATGCTCGCCGAGATGTCGGACCGGCGGGACGTGTACGTGCAGCGCATGGCGCCCAAGGGCATCTCCTGCGTCCTGGGCCTGCAGGACGACCCGTCGTTCGGCACGCTGGTGTCGTTCGGGCTGTCGGGGCTGGTCAGCGACCTGCTCGGCGACCGGGCGTACCGGGCGGTGCCGCTGACCGACGCGGACGCGGCGGCGCTGGTGCGCGCGCCCAAGGCCGCGCCGCTGCTCGCGGGCTACCAGGGCGACGAGCCGGCCGACCTGCCCGCGCTGCAGGATCTCGTGCTGCGGCTCGCGGCGCTGGCCGAGGACGTGCCGGAGGTGCGGCAGCTCTCGCTGGAGCCGGTGCTGGCCAGCGCCGCCGGCGCGTACGTCAGCAGCGCGACGGTGACGCTGGGTCCGCCGCCGTCCCGGCACGACACCGGTCCGCGGCGGCTGCGGTCTCCCGGCGGGCCGCGTTAGCCCGGTCACGGTCTCGATACACAACCGTCACCCTTGAACGATCCTGTGGCCCCTATCTTCCATGTGGCTATGGACGGGCTCCCTTCGGCCGCTTAGGTTCCCGGCAACCCGAGGAAGCTCCCGAAAAGGGGAAGAATGGCTCTGGCATCCCTACGCGCCCTCGTCGTGGCGTGTTCCGCCTCGCTTGTCCTCGCGTCGTGCTCCACCGGTGACGACACGACCGTCGCCGGCAAGGCGGACAGCTCCAACGAGCTGACCATCGCCGTGGCGTACGACCAACCCGGACTTGGGGTGCGCCGTTTGGACGGCACCTACAAAGGTTTCGACGTCGACGTGGCCCGCTATGTGGCGAAGGAGCTGGGCGTCGAGGACACCGGCATCAAGTTCACCGAGGCGACCCCGTCGGAACGGGAGAAGCTGCTGACCACCGGCGCCGTCGACCTCGTCGTGTCGAGCTACTCGATCACGGACAAGCGCAAGGAGGTCATCGACTTCGTCGGTCCGTATTTCGTGGCGGGCCAGGACCTGCTGGTCCGGTTGACCGATGAGCGCATCAGCGGCCCCGAATCGCTCAACTCGGGCGGCCTGAAGCTCTGTTCGGTGGACAACACCACCTCGGCGCAGTACGTGAAGGACCAGTTCGCGCAGGCCGTGGAACTCGTGGAATACCCGAATTTCAGCGACTGCGTCACCGCGCTGCTCGCCGAGCAGGTGGACGCCATGACGACCGACGACGTGATCCTCGCCGGGTACGCCGCGCAAAACCCCGAGCTGCTGCGGGTCGTCAACAAACCGTTCAGCCGCGAGGAGTACGGGATCGGCATGCGCAAGGGCGATCCCACCAGCAAGGCGAAAGTGACCGCCGCCGTTCAGAAGATGATCGATTCCGGCGAGTGGCGCAAATCGCTGGAGGCCAACGTGGGGCAGTCCGGTTACGCCATCCCGGACCCGCCGAAGATCGCGTCGTGATCCCGGACCCACTCCGATAGCGGTCTGACCGGCCCGGACCGCGCCGTAGGCTCGCGGCGTGCATGCCTCGCATTACGTGCCCCACTACCGCGCGGACGGGCCGGTCCGCGCCGGTATCCCCGAACACGGCCGCATTCCCCGTTACTACGCGGTGAAGACGGAACTGCTGTGGTTGATCGACGCGCTCGGCGAGGGCACGGCGCTCCCGTCGGAGCGGGAGCTGGCCGAGCGGTTCTCGGTGTCGCGGGTGACGCTGCGGCAGGCCGTCGGCGAGCTGGTGCTGGAGGGGAAGCTGCAACGCCGGCAGGGCAGCGGCACGTTCGTCGCGCCGCCCAAGCTGGTGCAGCCGCTCTCCCTGGTGAGCTGCGCGGAAGGGCTGCGCCGGCAGGGCGTCGACCCGGCGCGCAGCGTGATCACCGTCGAGCACCTGCCCGCCGACGACGTGCTGTCGCGGGACCTGGGGGTGGACCGGGGCGACCCGGTCATCCACCTCGAACAGGTGCTGCTCGCCGACGGGGAGCGGATCGGGCTCGAGTCGACGTACCTGTCGGCGGCGCGCTTCCCGACGCTGCTGGAGGTGTTCGACCCGACGACGTCGCTGTGCGCGTGCCTGCGGGACCGCCTCGGCGTGGTGTTCGCCGAGGCGGAGGAGCGGGTGGAGACCGTGCTGGCCACGCCGCGCGAGGCGTTGCTGATCGGCACGAACCCGGCGCTGCCGATGCTCCTGCTCCACCGCGTGTCCCATGACAACGTTGGCGAACCGGTCGAACGGGTCCGTTCGCTCTACCGGGGTGACCGGTTCAGCTTCCTGGCGCGCCTCCGTTCGGAGTGATGGTCCACTGTGGACGGTCTCGCCCATCGGCGCGCGGGACGTCGCAGATCTTCTCCCGGAACCGCCCGTTGGCAGTAATTCCCGCGTGACCTCGCGGCGGTACCGTGGTCGTTCCAGGACGTGAGTCCTCCTCACCCGCAACGGCGCGGGGGAAGCGGGGGTGGCGACGTGACGTTCAAAGAGGAGTTCCTGACGGAACTCGAAGACTGCCTGCGCGGGTACGGCGCGGTGCCGGTGAGCGAGCCGGCGGCGCTGGCCCGGTTCATCGACTACGTGCGGCGGCTGCCGGACGACGACCCCCGGCTCAGGTGCCTGGAGGGTGTCGACCAGGGCTCCGGCTCGTTCTGGAACAACCCGGCCGTGTGGTGGGAACAGGTGCCGCGGTTCGGCGTCACGTCGACGGACTGCTCCGACCTGCTCGACCGCATGCTGGACGAGGCCATCAGCGACGAGATCGACGTGCTGGAGATGGAGATCCGGGAACTGCCGAACTGAACCGCGACCCGGCGGTCCCCGGACGTCCTACCCCTTGACGCACACCACCTGCTTGAGCTTCGTGACGACCTCGACCAGGTCGCTCTGGCGCGCGATCACGTCGTCCAGGTCCTTGTAGGCGGCCGGGATCTCGTCCACCACGCCCGCGTCCTTGCGGCACTCGACGCCGCGGGTCTGCGCGGCGAGGTCGTCGGCGCTGAACAGCTTCCGCGCCTTGTTGCGCGACATCCGCCGCCCCGCGCCGTGCGACGCGGACTCGAACGAGTCCGGGTTGCCCAGCCCGCGCACGATGTACGAACCCGTGCCCATCGAACCGGGGATGATCCCCAGCTCGCCGGCCCGCGCCCGGATCGCGCCCTTGCGCGTCACCAGGACGTCCTCGCCGAAGTGGTGCTCCTCGGACACGTAGTTGTGGTGCGCGGAGATCGCCTCGTCGAACGCGACGTGCGGGAAGAACTCCCGCAGCACGCCCGAGACCAGGCCCACCATCACCTCGCGGTTGCGGCGCGCGTACTCCTGGGCCCAGTACAGGTCGTGCCGGTAGGCCGCCATCTCCGGGGTGCCGGCCAGGAACACGGCCAGGTCCGGGTCGGGCAGCTCGGCGTTGTGCAGCAGGCCCCGCGCCACGGAGATGTGGTGCTGCGCCAGCACGTTGCCGGTGCCGCGCGATCCGGAGTGCAGCATCACCCACACCTGGTCGTCGGTGTCGAGGCACACCTCGATGAAGTGGTTCCCGCCGCCGAGCGTGCCCATCTGGCGCAGCGCCTTGTCCAGCGCCACGCTCGGCGTCAGCTCGTCGAACCGCGCCCAGAACGGGTCCGGCTCGACCACCGGCTCCTTGTGCTGGGCGAAGCCGACCGGGACGCGCGCCTCGATCCGGCGGCGCAGCGCCCCCAGGTCGGCGGGCAGGTCGGAGGCCGTCAGGGACGTGCGGACCGCGGTCATGCCGCAGCCGATGTCCACGCCGACGGCGGCCGGCGACACCGCGTCCTTCAACGCGATGACCGAGCCGACCGTGGCGCCCTTGCCGAAGTGCACGTCCGGCATGACGGCCACGTGCCGGACGGCCCACGGCAGCGCGGAGATGTTCCGAAGCTGCTGGAGCGCCTGCTCCTCGACCTCCGCCGGGTCCGCCCACAGCCGGATGTCCACGTGCTCGCCGCGAAGGGTGGTGGCAACCATGGGTCAAGGCTAGGTCGGCCACCACCCGCGCGCGCAGCGAATTACGCGTCGCCCTACGTCACCGGGCGTCGGGCGACGTCACCGGAGTCGCCCGACGTCACCGGAGTCGCCCGACGTCACCCGCGTCGCCCGACGTCACGTCGAGTCGCTCGACGTCACCCGCGCCGCCCGACGTCACGACGAGTCGCTCGACGTCACAGCGCGTCGCCCCACGTCACCGGGCGACGGCCTTGCGGTACTGGCGGATCGCCAGCGGCACGAACACGAGCAGGAACACCGCGACCCAGATCAGGGTCGTCAGCACCGGGTGCTGGAGCGACCACACGTCCGGGACCGGGGCGTTGGGGTTGGTGTTGCCGAACAGCTCGCGCGCCGCGGCCGTCACGGCGGACACCGGGTTCCACTCGGCGAACGTCTTCAGCGGACCCGGCAGCCTGCTCTCCTGCACGAACGTGTTCGCGATGAACGTCAGCGGGAAGATCGCGATGAACGAGGCGTTGTTGAACACCTCGGGGCTGCGCACCATCAGGCCGACGATCGCCATGCCCCACGACACGGCGTAGGCGAACAGCAGCAGCAGCGCGAACCCGGCCAGCGCCTCCAGGAACGACGAGTGGATGCGCCAGCCCACGATCAACCCGGTGATCGACATGACCACGATGACGATGACGTTGTTCGCGAGGTCGCTGGTGGTGCGCCCGATCAGCACCGCCGACCGCGCCATCGGCAACGACCGGAACCGGTCGATCACGCCCTTCTGGATGTCGTCGGCCAGCCCCGCGCCGGTGATGGTCGCCCCGAACACCACGGTCTGGGCGAAGATGCCGGCCATCAGGAACTCGCGGTAGTCCATGCCGGGGATCTCGATCGACCCGCCGAAGACGTACGCGAACAACAGCACGAACATGATCGGCGACAACGTCGAGAACACGATCAGGTCCGGGACCCGCTTGATCTTGATGAGGTTGCGCTTGGCGACGACCGCACCGTCGCCCAGAGCCTGTGCGAACGCGCTCATTCTCCCTGTTCCCCCTGCTTCTCCTCGGCCGCGTGTCCGGTCAGCGTCAGGAACACGTCGTCCAGCGTCGGCCTGCGCAGGCCGACGTCGAGCACCTTGATCGACTCGGCGTCCAGCCGCCGGATGCCCTCCACCAGCACGTCCGCCCCGCCCGACACCGGCACGGTCAGCCGCCGGCCGCGGTCGTCCTCGGTGATCTCGCCGATCGCCAGCGGCGCCAGCGCGGCCTTCGCGGTGGCGAGGTCCTGCGCCGAACCGACGGTCAGCTCCAGCCGCTCACCGCCGACCTGGTCCTTCAGCTGGTTCGCCGTGCCCAGCGCGATGACCTTGCCGTGGTCGATGACGGCGATCTTGTCGGCGAGGCGGTCCGCCTCCTCGAGGTACTGCGTGGTGAGCAGCAGCGTGGTGCCGCCGGCCACGAGTTCCGCGATCACGTCCCACATGCCGAGGCGGCTGCGCGGGTCGAGGCCCGTCGTCGGCTCGTCGAGGAACAGCACCGACGGCTTCGCGACCAGCGCCCCCGCGAGGTCGAGCCGGCGGCGCATGCCGCCCGAGTAGCCCTTCACCGGCCGGTCCGCGGCCTCCACCAGGTCGAACCGCTCCAACAACTCGCGCGCGCGTTCCCGGCTGCGCTTCTTCCCCAGGTGGTAGAGCCTGCCGACCATGTCGAGGTTCTCGAAACCGGTCAGGTTCTCGTCCACGGCGGCGTACTGCCCGGACAACCCGATCCGGCGGCGCAGCTCCTTCGCGTCCGCCACGACGTCCAGCCCGGCGACGGTGGCCTTGCCCTCGTCGTGCTCCAACAGCGTGGTGAGCACGCGCACCGTCGTCGTCTTGCCCGCGCCGTTCGGCCCGAGCAGGCCCATGACGGTCCCTTCCGGCACCACCAGGTCGAGGCCGTCGAGAGCGACCACCGACCCGTAGCGCTTGACCAGTCCTTCGGCCACGATTGCGTCTGCCATGCGGGTCATGATGGACCCGTGGTCCGACAATTTCAGTCCGATTTCCGTGAATCGGCTCGAACTCGTTCGGCACAACCACTGTGGACGGTGCGGGCGGCACGCCCCGGGCGCGGTCGGCGGGCGCCTCGCCGACCTCGTCCCCACCGTCAGCGTCCGCCCTCAGCGTCCGCCCTCAGCGTCCCCCTTCAGTGCCCCCCGACGTCCACTTCAGCGGAACCGGTTCACCGAGCGGACGTCCGTCCGCCTCAGCAGCACCCGGTGGTGCACTCGCAGTCGCACTCGCAGCTCACGTCGGTCACCTCCCCCCGTCCGGTGGGCACCAGGTGCCCGGCTGGATGTCCGGGCAGCGCCCGGCAGGCAGGTCGCGGACCATCGCGGTCAGCTCGTCGCGCAGCGCGGACAGCCGCGCCACCTCGGCGTCCAGCTCGGCGATGTGCCGGTGCAGCAGCTCTTCGGCGGGCTCGCACGGGCACACGCCGGTGTCGCGCACGGCCAGCAGGTCCGCGATCTCGCGCAGCGTGAGCCCGAGCCTCTGGCACCCGCGCACGAACCTGATCCGCTCGACCGCGTCCTCCCGGTACACCCGGTACCCGGACGCGGTGCGCGGCGGCGGGTTCAGCAACCCCGCCCGCTCGTAGTACCGGACGGTGTCCGGTCGCACCCCCACCGCCTCGGCCAACTCCGCGACACGCATGGCACGACGGTAGACCTTGGACCCCACTCCAAGGTCAAGCGAGCAACTGGGACCGCAGGTCGGCGTCCCGCAGCACGGCCAACGCCCACGGCGTCTCCGCGAACACGCGTTCCGCGCCGGGCGACCGCGCCAGCCGCAGCATCGCCTGCGCCACGTCGGCGAACGGCTGCCCCCGCACGGTCAGCACGGCGTCACGCATCTCGTGGCGCGCGTCGTCGTCCCGACCCGACTTCCACCTCATGAGGCACATCAGCACCACCCGTCGCGCGTGCACCCGCCCTTGCGTCAGCACCGGCCGGTTGAGGCCGCACACGTCGATGGTCGCCGCGCCCTTGTCCGTGAGCGCCACGTACACGCCCAACGACAGCGTGAGCACGAGGTGGTCGAACGGGTCTTCGGTGGTCGGGTCGAGGAGCAGGGGAGTGCCGTCGTCGGCGACGGGGAACCGGTCCCGCTTGAGGTTGCTGTTGCACGTCGAGCAGGCCAACAGGTGGTTGAGCCAGTCGAACGTGCGCAGAGGGTTGCGCGACAGCGGCTCGAAGTGGTCGATGTCCGTGCCCTGGCTGTCGCCGCAGTACATGCACCGCTGGTAGCCCGGCGCCATGTCTTCCAGGAGCCGCCGCAGGGGCGCGTGCACGTTCCGCCGCACCACAGCGCGCTTCCACAGCGCACGGGCCGTGCGCGTCCGTTGCGCGGAGGTCTCGATCTCGGCCGTCAGCTCGGGCAGCCGGTCCGCGAGCGCGCCGGGCAGCGCGGGCCGGACGAGCCGGATCAACCGCGTTCCAGCCGGGCGGTCACCTCGCGGGTGCGGGCCACCGGCGAGCTGGTCAGCAGGGCGCGCAGCTCGTCGTACCGGCGCACGGCCCGCTCGTCGGCGGTGCCCGCGATGACCGCGACCTCCAGCTCGACCAGCTCGGCGCGCAGTCGCTCGGCGCGCTCGGAGTACGGGGTGTCGAGGCCGAACAGCTCGGACAGCACGGCGTCGTCGCCGCTGCCGTAGACGATCCGCTCGTACAGGTCCTGGTCCACGACGCGCGGCGGCTCCTGCTGGTCCGGGCCGGGCAGCCGGATCAGCCCGCCGGGGTCGGCGGCCTGGCACAGGTACGGGCTGTGCGTGGTGACGATGAACTGGATGTTGGGGAAGTGCTCCTTCAACCAGCCGCCGATCCGCTTCTGCCACGACACGTGCAGGTGCGCGTCCACCTCGTCGATGATGACCACGCCGGGCGCGGTCAACGCGGTGCCGTTCTCCGTCGGCGCGGTCTTCAGCACACCGTACGACTCGTGGATGTGCTTGATCAGGTCGACCACGAGCGCCGCCACGGTGCGGTAGCCGTCGCTCATCTCGCGCAGCGGGAACCGGTGGCCGCCGCTGACCACCCACAGGCCGTCGGAGTCGACGCCCTCGATGCGGTAGTCGTCGGGCAGCAGGCCGTCCGACAGCACGCCGAGCGCCACCGTCTTCAGCTCGTCCGCGCCGGGCCTGCGCTCCAGCGACCGCAGGTGCTGCTCGATGAGCCAGCCGACGCCCTCGGCGAGCGACGCGTCCTCGTGGAACAGGCTCGCCAGCCGGGACACCGGGCCTGGGCTGAGCATCAGCCGCTGCGCGTCGCCCGCGCCGCCGACGAGTCGCCGGAACGGGCCGTAGGCCGCGCAGAACCACCCGGTCGGGTTGTCCTGCCACGGGCCGCGGGCGGCGGCGGTCTTGCTGCCCTCCAGCTTCTCCTTCAACGACGGCTGGAGGCCGCGGTGGGTGAGGCGGCGCGGCGGGCGGGTCTCCTCGTCCGGCATGGTCCAGCCGAGGCCGGCCCACAGCCTGCCCTCCGGCGGCCGGCCCTTGCCGAACCGCTCCACCCGGCGGTCGTGCGTGAACTGGACCTGAACGACGCCCTCGCGCTGGCCCGCGGTGACCCAGTTCTCGAAGTCCGGCACCAGGTTGCGGGCCACCGCCGGGCCGCTGACGGCCAGCGCGATGGCGCGCAGCAGCGACGTCTTGCCCGACCCGTTGCGGCCCGCGATCACCGTCCACCCGGGCGCGGTGAGCTTGAGGTCCACTTCGCGGGCGCCGTGGAACCCCTTGACGTTCCGCAGCCGGACCTGCGAGATGTACATGCGGCCGAACTGTAGTCCGCGCCGATCAGGAGTAGCCCCGAATCGTCGGGCACGTCGCACAGCGTGTCCGGAACCGCCGACGGCACCACCGGAGGCGGACGGCGTGAGACCTCGTGAGGGCATGTTGCCAGGGCGTATATGCACCTTGTAGACGCTCGATGGAGTGACGCCGGCCCTGATGTGGAACAGCACTAGGGTGTTCGCAGTTCTTTTCCAGCGAGGAGAGATCCGCATGGCAGCCGTCCAAACCCGACGCAAGCGCAAGCTTGGTCAGTTCCTCAACGCATTGCGCAAACGTGCCGGCAAGACCGAGATCGACTACCACGCGCTGACCCGGAAGACGCAGTCGACGCTGTCGCGGATGGAGAACGGTTACATCAGTCCGAGTTGGACCGAACTGGGGGCGTTGCTCGGCCTGTACGGGGCCACCGACGCCGAACGGCGTGAGGCGGAAGCGTTGTGGGAGGACGCGAAGCAGGACGGCACGCGCCTGGTGTACGCCGCCGCGTACACACCGGAGGCGCGCACCTACGCGCGCCAGGAGGCCGACGCGACCGAGGTCCGGACGATCGAGATGATCGTCATCCCAGGCCTGCTCCAGACCGCCGCCTACGCCGCGGCGATCCGGCTCGCCGGGCAGCGGTTCATGGACGCGTCGGTGTCGACGGACCAAGTCGCGGCGGCGCTGGCGAACCGGCAGCGCCGGTTGCCCGGTTTACGGCTGCACGCGGTGATCGACGAGGCCGCCCTGCACCGGGTCGTGGGCGGCCCGGCGGTCATGCGCGAGCAGTTGTCGCATTTGCTCGACAAGGGAAAGCAGGACAACATCACCATCCAAGTGGTTCCGTTCGGCGCCGGTGCTCACGGGACCATGTCCGGTGGCGGCGCGACCGCTCTCCGCTTCGAGGACAGTGATCCTTCGGCCGTGTACCTGGAGTACGCGGGCGGCGGCAAGTGGGTGGACAATCGCGCCGACGTGCAGAAGTACCTGTTGCACTTCGAGGAAATGGTGAGCGAGGTCGCCCTGTCGCCCAAGGAGTCGGCTTCCTTGATCAGAAAACTGGCAACCGCACTGAAGGACTCATGAACAACGACAAGACGTGGCGCAAGAGCACACACTCCGGCGCGGGCAACAACTGCGTCGAGCTGGCCGTGGGACGGGACACGACCAGCGTTCGGGACAGCAAGCGGCCAGGACCGGCGCTGACCTTTGCGGACCGTCCATTCCGGGCGTTCCTCGGGTCGCTCCGGCGGACCTGACCGGCACCGCCAACCTGCCGTCCGCCCCCGGTGTCGCCGCCAACGTCGCGCCGCGGGCGGCGGCGATGGTACGGATGGGTTGTCTTGGAAGGACGAACTCCGCCGTCCCGTGAACCCACCGGCGAACACCTTGCCGGTACAAGGAATTCTACTCCGCCATTCGAGTGATCTGTTGTGCGGTGCCGCCACGGTTTGTCATTCCGGGCCGTGGCCAGTTCCCCTCGACGTCGGCTCGGCGCCGTCGTCTTCAGCGACACCAAGGTGATCCGCGTTCACGGCCGGGACCGTTCCCGACGCGGGCCCCGGCTCCCGGTGGGAGGCGAGACCCGCGTCAGCGGTCTCAGTGGACGCCGAGCACGCCGTCCACGCGGCGCGGGATGCCCAGCGGGTTGCCGTCGCGCAGCTCGGCGGGCAGCAGGTCGTCCGGCCACGCCTGGTACGTCACCGGCGCCACCCACCGCCGGATCGACGTGGCGCCGACGGACGTGTGGAGCGGGTTGGTGGTGGCGGGCCACGGGCCACCGTGGTGCATGCCCCACGCCACGGCGACACCGGTCGGCCACCCGTTGAAGATCAGCCGCCCGACCACCGGCCGCAACGCCTCCGCGACGCGTCCGGCGGAGTCGTGCTCGCTCTCCGCCGCGTGCACGGTGCCGGTGAGGGTGCCGGGCAGGCGGGGGAGGACCGGTTCCAGCTCGGCCGGATCGGTGTACGTCACCACGATCGCCGCCGGCCCGAAGTGCTCCTCGGTCAGCTTCTCCAGGTTCTCCGCGAACCCGGACAGCGGCACCCGGAACAGCCTCGGCTCGACGCTCCACCCCTCGCTGGGCGCGCTCCCACTGGCGACCAGGTCGGCCAGCCCGGAGGCCGCCAGGCCCTCGGTGCCCGACCGGTACGCGTCCGACATGCGCTCGTTGAGCATCGGGCCGCCGGCCGCCCCCGACACGGCGTCGGCCAGCGCGGGCACCAGGGACTCGGGCGCGAACAGCAAGCCGGGGTTGGTGCAGAACTGGCCCACGCCGAGCGTGAGCGAGCCGACGAACTCGGCCGCGAACCCCTCGGGACGCGCGGCGGCGGCGTCGGGCAGGACGACGGTCGGGTTCACGCTGCCGAGCTCGCCGTAGAACGGGATCGGGTCGGGCCGGGAGGAGGCGAGGTCGAACAGGGCCCGGCCGCCGGTGGTGGAACCGGTGAAGCCGACCGCCTTGACCGCCGGGTGCTTGACCAGCGCCACACCGGCCTGCTGGCCGTGCACGATGCCGAAGACGCCCGCCGGGACGACGGACTCGACGATCCGCGCCGTCTCGTGCGACGTGCCGGGGTGCGACGGGTGGGCCTTCACGATCACCGGGCACCCGGCGGCGAGCGCGGACGCCGTGTCGCCGCCCGCCACCGAGAACGCGAACGGGAAGTTCGACGCCGCGAACACCCCGACCGTCCCGAGTGGACGGAGCATGCGTCGCAGCACGGGCCGGGGCGGGATGATGTCGGGGTTCGCCGAGTCCAACGTCGCCTCGACCCAGCTGCCCTCCCGCAGCACGTCGCCGAACAGCCGGAGCTGGTTCGTGGTGCGCTTCAGCTCACCGGTCAGCCGGGGCGCGCCCAGCGCCGTCTCCGCGTCCGCGAGCGCGACCAACGAGTCGGCGGAGGCGTCCAGCGCGTCCGCCACGGCGTCCAGCACCGCGGCCCGTTCCACCGCCGGCAGCGAGGACCACGACGGGAACGCCGCCTCGCCGGCCCGCGCCAGCGCGTCGACCCCGGCGTCGGACGTCTCCGGCACGGGCGCCCCGACGGGCTGCCCGGTGCGCGGGTCGAACCCCTGCACGCCGCTCATCGACCGGCCTCCTTCACCGCGGTGTCGAACTCGGGACCGCACCACACGCCGCCCAGGTACACCTGGGCCGGCGAGTCGGCGGGCGGCTCGCCCGCGGCCAGCACCTCGTCCGCGTACACCTCGGAATCGTCCTCGGACTTGTACCCCAGTGCTTCCGCCTCGGTGAGCGAGAACCACCGGCGCGTGTTGTCGGAAACGCCCCACACCACCCGGAAACCGGGCGAGGGGGCGGCCAGGCACGCCTCGAACAGGCGGGCGCCGTCGTCGGGCGACAGCCACGTCGACAGCATCCGGAAGTCGCGCGGCTTCTCGAAGCACGACCCGATCCGCACCGCGATGACGTCCATGCCGTAGCGCGACGCGTAGAGGCTCCCCAACGCCTCCAGCGCCACCTTGCTCACGCCGTAGTACGTGTCCGGCTGCGGGAACAGGTAGTCGGCGGCCTCGCCGGACTCCCGCTTGTAGTACCCGACCGCGTGGTTGGAGCTGGCCAGCACGACCCGCGACACCCCCGCGCGACGGGCGGCCTCCAGCACCACGTGCGTGCCGTTGATGTTGACGTCCAGGATCTCCGCCCACGGCCGTTCGAGGCTGTGCCCGCCGAGGTGGATGACCGCGTCGACGCCCTCGCACGCCGACTCCATCGCGGCCGCGTCGGTCACCGACGCCGTCACCAGCTCGACCCGCTCGCCGTCGGCGGCCGGTGGCAGCGGGGCGATGTCCAGCAGGCGCAAGGTCCGGTCCGGCGCGGCGAGTCGGGTCCGCATGAGCGTGCCGACCACGCCGGCGGCGCCGGTGATGAGGATTCGTGCGGTCACGGTGAGCCCTTTCAGCAACTGTGTCAGCTCGAGGTGCAGCGGCGGTGCGGGAAGCGGGTACGGCGAACAGGTCCGGGGAGCCGGTGCGACGACCGGGTCCGGTCACCAGGTCCGGGACACGGGACAACGGGCTAGCGGGACAACGGGACAGCTGGCTAGCGGGACAGCGGGCTGGCTGCTGGCGGGACGCGGGGGAGCGGCGGTGTCAGCGGCCGAACTGGCGCAGCAGCTCGGTGATCGTGCGGGCGCCGTGCAGCAGCGCCTCGACCACCTGCCGCTCGTGGTCGGGGTCGAGCCGCCCGAGCGGCACCGAGCAGCTCATCGCGTCGAGCACCGGGTTGCGGTACGGCAGGGCGACGGCGAAGCAGCCCAGGCCGGGCGTGTTCTCCTCCCGCTCGTGCGCGTACCCGACCGCCCGGAACCCGGCGAGCTGCGCGTGCAGCGCGGGCCGCTCGATGATCGTGTTGGGCGTCAACGGGTCCAGCCGCGCGGGCAGGATCGCGTCGACCTCGGCCGGGGTGCGCGCCGCCAGCAGCGCCTTGCCCAGCGACGTGGAGTGCGCGGGCAGGCGGCGGCCGACGCGGGACACCACGCGGAGGTGGTGCTCGGACTCGCGACTGGCCAGGTAGACGACGTCCGCGCCGTCGAGGCGGGCCAGGTGCACGGTCTCGTTGATCTCCCGCCGCACCTGCTCCATCACCCGGATGGCGACCTGCACCACCGGGTCGTGGTCGAGGTACGAGGTGCCGACGAGCAGGGCGCGCACGCCGATGCCGTACGTGCCGCGGGTCGGGTCGAGCTCCACCCAGCCGCGCGCGACGAGCGTCTGCAGCAGCATGTAGAGGCTCGACTTCGGGTAGCTCAGCTCGCGGTGCAGTTCCGTCAGCGTCAGCGGGCGGTCCGACGACGACAGCACTTCGAGCAGTTCCACAGTCCGATCGGCCGACTTGACCGCGTTCGGCCGAGCGGGTGACGCGGGTCCAGTCACCAAGTCCTCCACGGGAAACGTTCCGGCTACACGCTCTTGACACGTCGCTGCGCCGATTCTTACAGTCCGCCCAATGCGTTCACAAGTACGACCGCAATTCACGTATCTGAACAGCCGGGTTGCGAAGAGGAGCCACCGTCGATGACACCCTCCCGCCGGTGCGGCGCGGCCGCCGCCGTCGTGGCCGTCGCCGGTGCCGTCGTGTCCCCGACCTGCGGTTCCCCGCGTCGGGCAGCGCTCCCACCGGGCCGGACACCCGCCGGACCGCACCGCCACCCGCGGTCCGCGCCCCGGACCCGCGGCGGCGCCCCGTCGACCAAGGTCTACACCAAGTGCTCCGACGGCCCGCGAGCCGTCGCACCCGACTCCACCGGATCGGCGGCATCCCCCGAACCGGTGAAACCCCTCCCCAGGTCGAGGTCCCGCGCCCCCCGGACGCGGACCGGTCGGCCACCCGGGGTGGTCCCGTGAGCGCGGTGCGCACCGCCCGAGACGTGGGGGCGACGGCTGTTGGCGGCGGCGCCGTCGCTTCCAAGCCCGTGGGGCGGCCCAACCGGGGCCGCCCCACGGGGTCCACGCCCCGCCCCGCGCGTCCCCGAGCCGGCGCCGCCCCACCACGACACCACCACCGGAACCACCGCGGGAACCGCACCGGAACCGGTGCCGCGTCGGCGACGACCCGATCGCACGCCGCCGATCGCGCCCGGCCCCTCCACCTCACGTCGGTGTGCTCGCCGCCTGTGCGCCGGCACGTGAGGAGCCCGGAGCCGTGCGCGCCGGAGCCACACAAGTCCTTCCTGCGTGGGATCACCACCGGAGCGATCAAGGGATGAAGGTCTGGGTATGCAACTGGATGGGGTGCTGTTCTTCCCGGTGACGCCGTTCCGCGCGAACGGCGGGCTCGCGGAGGACGTGCTGGCCGAGCACGTCGAACGCGGGGTGGCGGCGGGGGCGGGCGGCGTGTTCGTCGCCTGCGGCACCGGCGAGTTCCACGCGTTGGAACTCCCGGAGATCGAGTGCGCGGTGACGGTCGCGGTCGAGGCGACGGCCGGGCGGGTACCGGTGTTCGTCGGCACGGGCGGTCCGCTGCCGACGGCCAAGCGGGTCGCCGAGACCGCCGCGCGGGCGGGCGCGGACGGCCTGCTGCTCCTGCCGCCGTACCTGGTGGCCAACCCGCCCAAGGGGTTGGTCCGGTACGTCACGGAGGTGGCGGCCGCGACCGAGCTCCCGCTGATCGTCTACCAGCGCAACAACGCGGTGTTCACGCCCGAGACGGCGGTGGAGGTCGCGTCGCTGCCGACCGTCGTCGGGCTCAAGGACGGGCTCGGCGACATCGACCTGCTGCAGCGCATCGTGCTCGCGGTGCGCGGGGCGGTCGACAAGCCGTTCCAGTTCTTCAACGGCCTGCCGACGGCCGAGCTGACGGTGCCCGCGTACCGGGGCATCGGCGTGAACCTGTACTCGTCGGCGGTCTTCTGCTTCGCGCCGGAGATCTCGCTCGGCTTCTACCACGCGGTGCGCGCCGGTGACGACGCGCTCGTCACGCGGTACCTGACGGAGTTCTACAAGCCGCTGGTGGAGCTGCGGGACCGGGTGCCGGGTTACGCGGTGGCGCTGGTCAAGGCCGCGGTGCGGGCCACCGGGCTGGACGTCGGCGGCGTCCGCCCGCCGCTGCTCGACCCGACGCCGGAACACCTGGCCGAGCTGGAGAAGATCGTCGCGGCCGGACGGAGCCTCGCCGGATGAGGATCACCGACATCGTCATCACGCCGGTGGCGTTCCGCGACCCGCCGCTGTTGAACTCGGTCGGCGTCCACGAGCCGTGGGCGCTGCGCACCATCGTGGAAGTGCACACCGACGAGGGAATCTCCGGTCTCGGCGAGAGCTACGGCGACATCGGGCACCTCGGCCGGATGCGCACCGCCGCGCCCGCCCTCGTCGGCCTGGACGTCCACGCGCTCAACGAGATGCACACCCGGATCGCGACGGCGCTGGGCGGCGAGGCCGGTTCCGACCGGCACGGGCTCACCGGCCCGCTCACCGTCGAGTCCACTGTGGACCGCGTGTTCTCGGCGTTCGAGGTGGCGACCTGGGACATCCGCGGCAAGGCGGAGGGCCGCCCGGTGAGCGACCTGCTCGGCGGCGCGGTGCGGTCCGCCGTGCCGTACAGCGCCTACCTGTTCTACAAGTGGGCCGGCCACCCCGGCGCCGAGCCGGACGAGTTCGGCGAGGCGCTGGACCCGGCGGGCATCGTGGCCCAGGCCCGGACGCTGGTCGAGCGGCACGGCTTCGGCTCGATCAAGCTGAAGGGCGGCGTCTACCCGCCCGACCAGGAGATCGAGGCGATCCACGCGCTGCGCGAGGCGTTCCCCGAGCACCCGCTGAGGCTCGACCCCAACGCGGCGTGGACCCCGGAGACGTCGCTGAAGGTCGCAGCGGAACTCGACGGCGTGGTCGAGTACCTGGAGGACCCCGCGCCGGGCATCGACGGCATGGCGGAGGTCGCGGCCCGCGCGCCGATGCCGCTGGCGACCAACATGTGCGTCATCGCGTTCGAGCACATCGCCCGGTCCGTCGAGGTCGGCGCGGTGCAGGTCATCCTGTCCGACCACCACTACTGGGGCGGCCTGTCCCGGTCCAAGGAGCTGGCCGCGATCTGCCGGACGTTCGGCATCGGCCTGTCCATGCACTCCAACTCCCACCTCGGGATCAGCCTGGCCGCCATGACCCACCTCGCCGCGGCCACGCCGAACCTGAACTACGCCTGCGACACCCACTACCCGTGGAACTCCGCGGACGACGTCATCACCACGCCGTTCACCTTCGTGGACGGCGCCGTCCCGGTGCCCACCGCGCCGGGGCTCGGCGTCGAACTCGACCGCGACGCGCTCGCCCGGCTCGCGGAGAACTACCGGACGTGCGGCATCGTGCAGCGCGACGACACCGGATACATGCAGAAGCACGACCCGTCCTACGAGAGGAAGCGCCCCCGGTGGTGACCACCGTCGCGCACTTGTACCCCTGGGATGTCATCGGCGACCCGGACGCCGTGGCCCGGGTGGCGTCGCTCGGCGTGGACGCCGTGGCCCTGGCCGCGTCGTACCACACCGTCCGCGCCGCCACCCCGTTCCACCCGCGCCGCAGGATGGTGGACGCCCGGCACGCCGCGTTCTACCTCCCGGTGCGGGAGGAAGCCTGGCGGGACAAGAGGTTGAGCCCCGCCACACCGTCCTGGATGGACGGTGACGACTCGTTCGGCGACGCCGCCTCGGCGGTGCGCGCCGCCGGCCTGCCGGTGTACGCGTGGACCGTGCTCACGCACAGCAGCCGGCTCGGGGACGCGAACCCCGACCTGGTGGTCCGCAACGCGTTCGGCGACGCGTACCCGTACGCGCTGTGCCCGTCGAACGAGCACGTCGTGGAGTACGCCCGGACGCTGGTGTCCGAGGTGCTCGAACTGGGTCGGCCGGACGGCGTCGTGCTGGAGGCGTGCGGCCCGCTCGGGTTCTTCCACGGCGGGCACCACGAGAAGACCGACGGCGCGGACTGGTCCGCCGTGCAGCAGAAGTTGCTGTCGCTGTGCTTCTGCGCGGCGTGCACGGACCGCTACACCGACCCGGTCGGCCTGCGGGACGTCGTGCGCGCGGCGGTCGACCGCGGCGCGGACAGCGTCGAGGAGGCGCTGGGCGACCGGGCCGGGCACGTGCGCGAGGTGCGCACGGGCATCTCCCGGTCGTTGCGGCGCGAACTGGTGGGCCTGATCCGCGCGACGGCGCCCGCGACGCGCATCGCCGCGCACGCGACCGCCGACCCGTGGGGAACGGGGCCGTTCGCCACGGTCGCGGGAGGCGTCGACGCTGACGTCGACGTGCTCACCGTGACGTGCTGGCCGGGCGTGGACGCGTCCGTGCCCGCCATCCGGGCGTTGCGGGAGGAAGCCGACGTGCGCACCGCCGCGTACGTGCTGGCCCTGCCGCCGAAGCCGGTGGACGGCGACGAACTGCTCGCCGAGTGGCTGGCTTACGCCGAGGCAGGCGTGGAGGAGTTCCACCTCTACCACGCGGGACTGGCCTCGGCGCGGCGACTGGACGCCGTGCGCCACGCCGTCGCCGGGATCAAGCGCGCCCTCGGCACGTGACCGCAGGGTGGCTGGTGGCGCCGCCCTCCACCAGCCACCCCTCCCGAACCGCGACCTCTCGAACCGCGACCGCTCCGAACGCCACCGCTCCGACCGCGACCGCTCCGACCGCGACCGCTCGAACCGAAGCCGGCGGTCACCTGAACGGGTAACTGTGAAAAGGGCGGCGCAACCCGCCTCGCGGGTGGCTCCGTCCTCTTCACATGAGAAGCCTTGGAACCGCACTTGGCGCGGGTGTGCTGCTGGTCGTGCTCGCCGCCTGCGCAACGTCCACGCCCGTCGGTCCGGGCGACAGCGGACCGACCCTGACCACGTCGGCCGAACCGACCTCGCCCAGCCCGGAGCCCGAGTTCGAGAGCCCCGTGCCGCCCGGCGGCAAGGAAGTGCCCAAGGGCAGGCTCGACGCGACCAACGTCCCCGAGGGCACCCCCACCACCGTGTGGACCGAGGGCGACGGCGCCACGCTCGGCGTCATCGCCCAGGAGGGCGGCTGCGGCAAGGCGAGCGTCGAGATCGCCGAGCAGAACGCCCAGGTGGTGAAGGTCGTCCTGGTCGAGACCACGCCGGCCGACGAGCAGGTCTGCACCATGGACATCCGCTACCCGCCGCTCACCGCGAAGCTGGACGCGCCGCTGGGCGACCGCCAGGTCGTGCTCACCACCAGGCAGGACAAGAAGTAGGCCTCCCTCCAGGGTGCCCGGTCGGCCTGCCCCCGGTCGGCCGGGCACCGTTCTGCCCCACCCCGCCACGGCGCCACCACCTCACGCCACGACCGCTTCACCGCCCCGACCGCTTCACGCTGCAACCTCACCGCGCCGGGTAACGTCCTTCAGCTATGAGGAACGTCAAGGTCGCCGTCGCCCTCGCCCTGCTCGCGCTCGCGGGGTGCACCAGCAGCCCGTCGGGCACGTCGCCGGACGGCGCCACTGCCCCTTCGTCTGCGTCGACAACGTTGTCATCGCCGGGCGGCACCGGGACAACGGGCACCGAACCCGCTGGTGGCACGGAAGCGCCGGGTGGCACCGAGGCACCGCCCACCGCACCGCCGCCCCAGGCCAGCGCCGAGGCCCTTCCCGGCGGACCCACCGAGGTCCCGGCCGCCCAGATCGACGGCGGCACGCTCCCGGACACCTACAAGCGGCAGGTCTGGACGTCCCAGGACGGCCGCACGGTGCAGGTCGTCGGCCTCGCGGGCGGCTGCAAGACGGCGAGCGCCGAGGTCACCGCCCAGTCCGGCGACCAGGTGCTCATCACCCTCGTGACCACGTACTACCCGCCGCCCGGCGGTGGCCTGTGCACCCAGGAACTCCGGGACGTCCCGGTCAACGTCACCCTCGAAGCGCCCCTGGGCTCACGCCGGGTCGTCCTCGAAGCCCGCGAGGACACCGCCTGACCCGCACCGCCCGAGCCGCACCGCTTGACTCCTCACTCCGTCGTCGCGAAGGCGGCCACCCCGTCCCACGCCAACCACAGGTCGGCGTCGATCGCGTCGCCCTCGTCGGTCATCGCGCCCGCTTCGGCGACGTACAGGCCGAGGTTGCAGCGGTGCGTCGCGAGCATCCGCACCATCCACGCGTGCAAGTCCTCCGACTTGTCGACGGGCGTGCGCGTGATCTCCCGGAACTGAACCCCGCTGGTCCGGGACTCGATCAAGCTCAGCTGGTGGAACCTCGACCCCATCGTTGGTCACTCCTAGGTCATGCCCGTACACTCTTCGAACACGGCGACCGTACTATGTGTCCACAACTTTGCGGCATATATCAACCGGGTGATTCGAGGAGAGCCATGACCAGCCCTCACCGCAGCGCGGCCCGCATCCAGATCGGCACCACGCTCCGCCGCATGCGGGAAGAGGCCGGGTTGCCACGCGAGCGCCCGGCCGAGGTCCTGCACTGCACGACCACCAAGATCGGCAACATCGAGACGGCGGTCAGCGGTGTCCGACGCGCGGAGCTGGAGAAGCTGCTCGACCTCTACGACGTCGACGAGGCGACCCGCGACGACTTGCTGAACCTCAACACCGAGGCCAACCGCCGGCGGCCCCGGAGCAAGCTCGGCGGGATGATCCAGCCGTGGCTGCGCCGCATCCTGGACGTGGAGGCCACCGCCACGGAAGCCCTCTACTCGTCGTTCGAACTCGTCCCGGCGGTGCTCCAGACCGAGGCGTACGCCCGCGCGCTGATGGTCGCCTGTGGTGTGAGTGGCGAGACGCTGGAGAAGAACCTCCAAGTGCGCATGGAACGACGCGCCCTGCTCACCGACCGCGAGCCACCGCTGCGGTTCTGGGCGGTCATCGCGGAGCCCGCGCTGCGCGCGAACATCGGTGGCCCTGAGGTCATGCGGGACCAGGCGAAGCACCTGCTGGCGTTGACGGAGCTGGAGAACGTCGTGGTCCAGGTCATGCCGCAAGGAGCCGGGACGCACCCGTTGACCGGTACTACGCTGACCTTGTTCCGGCTGCCCGACAAGCTGCCGTCGCTGGTCAGCGTCGACACCCCGTTCGGAGACCACTTCGTGGACGCCGTCCACCTGGTGGAGAAGACGAGCCACTGGTTCGACTACACCCGTGCGAAGGCGTTGGGAGTCGAGGAGAGCCGCGAACTCCTGACCCGGATCACGGAGGAGACCTGATGAGCCTGAAGCCCGACGAGTGGACCAAGTTCAGCGGCGGCGGCTCCAACTGCGTCGAGGTCATGCGCACGGCAGACGAGGTGCTCGTCCGCAACAGCAAGCGGCCTGAAGAAGCCCCACAGCGCTTCACCCACAGCGAGTGGGACTTCTTCACGCGCGGCGCCAAGCTCGGCGTGTTCGACCTGTAGCCGGGGGACCGCTACTTCCGGAACGTGATCTGGAGGGTCGGGGCGGAGGTCTCGGCGAAGAAGTCGTTGCCCTTGTCGTCCACGACGACGAACGCGGGGAAGTCCTCCACCTCGATCTTCCAGACCGCTTCCATGCCGAGCTCGGGGTACTCCAGCACCTCGACCTTGCGGATGCAGTCCTGCGCCAGCCGTGCCGCCGGTCCGCCGATCGAGCCCAGGTAGAAGCCGCCGTGCGTCGCGCACGCGTTCGTCACCTGCTTGGACCGGTTGCCCTTGGCCAGCATCACGAGCGACCCGCCCGCGGCCTGGAACTGCTCGACGTACGAGTCCATCCGCCCGGCGGTCGTCGGCCCGAACGACCCGGAGGCGTAACCCTCGGGCGTCTTCGCGGGACCGGCGTAGTACACCGGGTGGTCCTTGAGGTACTGCGGCATGGGCTCGCCCGCGTCCAGCCGCTCCTTGATCTTGGCGTGGGCGATGTCCCGCGCCACCACCAGCGGACCGGTCAGCGACACCCGCGTCTTCACCGGCAGCGCGGACAGCGTCGCGCGGATCTCCGCCATCGGGCGGGTCAGGTCGATCTTCACGACCTCGTCGGACAGGTCCTCGCCGGTGACGTCGGGCAGGAAGTGCGCCGGGTCGCGTTCCAGCTGCTCCAGGAAGATGCCCTCGGGGGTGATCTTCGCCTTGGCCTGCCGGTCCGCCGAGCACGACACCGCGATGCCGACCGGGCAGGACGCGCCGTGCCGGGGGAGCCGGATCACGCGCACGTCGTGGCAGAAGTACTTGCCGCCGAACTGCGCGCCGATGCCGAAGTTCCGGGTCAGCTCCAGCACCTGCTGCTCCAGGTCGACGTCCCGGAACGCGTGGCCCAGCGCGGAACCCTCGGTGGGCAGGCCGTCGAGGTACCGGGCGGACGCGAGCTTGGCGACCTTCAGGTTCTGCTCCGCGGACAGGCCGCCGACGACGACCGCCAGGTGGTACGGCGGGCACGCGGCCGTGCCGAGGGAGCGCAGCTTCTCGTCCAGGAACTTGGCCAGCCGCGCCGGGTTCAGCAGCGCCTTGGTCTCCTGGTACAGGAACGTCTTGTTGGCCGAGCCGCCGCCCTTGGCCATGAACAGGAACTCGTACTTCGGCTCGACGCCCGGCGCGGTGAACAGGTCGATCTGCGCGGGCAGGTTGGTGCCGGTGTTCTTCTCGTCCCAGAACGTCGTCGGCGCCATCTGCGAGTACCGGAGGTTCAGCTCCTGGTACGCCTCGAAGATGCCGCGCGACAACGCCTCCTCGTCGGCGCCGCCGGTCAGCACGGACTCGGTGCGCTTGCCCATCACGATCGCCGTGCCGGTGTCCTGGCACATGGGCAGCACGCCGCCCGCGGAGATGCACGCGTTGCGCAGCAGGTCCATCGCGACGAACCGGTCGTTGCCGCTGGCCTCGGGGTCGTCCACGATCGCGCGCAGCTGCGCCAGGTGCGAGGGGCGCAGGAGGTGCTGGATGTCCCGGATGGCCTCCTTGGCCAGCAGGGTCAACGCGGCGGGCTCGACCTGGAGGAACGTCCGGCCGGCCGCTTCCACGACCGACACGCCGTCCGGCGTCACCAGTCGGTAGTCGGTGTGGTTGTCCTTGGCCAGGGGCAGGACGTCGGTGTACTGGAACGTCGGTCCCAACAGGTTCGACGAGGTCACGTCGCGGGCTCCCTTGCGCGCTTCGGGTTCCGCCGAACCTATACCGATCGCGCCGTCGCGTCCCGCCACCCGTGATGTGATTCGCGTCGTGGTCGACAGCCTCACCAAGCGCCGGCTCCCCGAATCCGAACTCGACGCCCTCGTCCGCCGCGTCCTGGGTGTGCCGCTCGTCGCGCACGTCGAGCTGACCGACGGCATGTTCAACACCGCGTACCGGCTCACCACCGCGGACGGTCGCGAGACCGTGCTGAAGGTGGCGCCGCCGCCGGGTGTGCCGCTGCTCACGCACGAGCGGGACCTGATGCGCACGGAGGCGTTGGCGTTCGAGCTGATGGCGGCGCACGGCCTGCCGGTGCCGGAAGTCCTGCTGCACGAGGACGGCTTGCTGCTGATGACCGCCCTGCGCGGGGTGCCGTGGTCGACGGCGCGGCCGGGGCTGAGCGACGCCGAGCACGGCGCGCTGCGGCGTGAGCTGGGGGAGGTCGTCCGCGGGCTGCACGCGATCACGGGGCCGGTGTTCGGCTACGTCCAAGGCCCGAACGGCGCGACGTGGCGCGAGGCGTTCACGGGGATGGTGGACGCGGTGCTGGCCGACGCCGACCGCTTCGGCGTGGAGCTCCCGCCGACCGTGCGCGGCGCCGTCGAGGCCCGCGCGCACCTGCTGGACGAGGTCACCGAGCCGGTGCTGGTGCACTTCGACCTGTGGGAGGCCAACATCTTCCTCGCCGACGGCCACGTCGAGGGGATCATCGACCCGGAACGCGCCCTGTTCGGCGACCCGCTGGCGGAGATCGCGACCGTCGCCCTGTTCACCGAACTGGACGAGGACTTCGCCGCCGGGTACGGCAAGCGGGAGTTCAGCGACGCCGAGCGGACCCGTGTCGCGCTCTACCGCGCGTACCTGTGCCTGGTCATGATCGTGGAGGGCGTGCCGCGCGGGTACTCCGGCGAGGAGCGCGACGGGCACGTGCGGTTCTACCGCGCGAAGCTCGCGGAGTACCTGGGCCTCTGAGGAAATGCGGAAGGCCGGGCCGGCCCCCGACCGCCCCGACCTTCCTCAGCATGCGAGCACCTCCGCGTGATGGGGCGGAGGTGTCGCTTGGTTCGTGTAACGCACGACCGTGCCGTGACTGGCGTCACAAGTCAATCCCGCACAGCGGTGACTCACCGCCGCAACGTCGCTGTATCGCGTCAGTTCACCGTCGAGCCCGGGTTCAGCGCCCGCGTCAGGCCGTCCCCGTGTCAGGCCGGATCACCGTGTCAGGCCGGATCACCGCCCGCTCAGCTGGCGTAGGCGCGCAGCTTGGCGGCCCGCTCGCCCTGCCGCAGCTTCGACATGACCTCGCGCTCGATCTGCCGCACCCGCTCCCGCGACAGCCCGAACTGCTTGCCGATCTGGTCCAGCGTGCGCGGCTGGCCGTCCTCCAGGCCGTACCGCAGCCGGATCACCGCCTGCTCGCGCGGCTCCAACGTGGCCAGCACCCGCCGCAGGTCGTCCTGCAGCAGCCCGGAGATGACCGCGCTCTCCGCGTCCGTCGCGTCGGAGTCCTCGATGAAGTCGCCCAGCGGCGCGTCTTCCTCGGTGCCGACCGGCATGTCGAGGCTCACCGGGTCGCGCGCGTGGTCGAGGAGGTCGACGACCTTCTCCGGCGTGAGGCCGGACTCGCGGGCCAACTCCTCGTTGGTGGCCTCGCGGCCCAACGTCTGGTGCAGGTCCCGCTTGATCCGGGCGAGCTTGTTGACCTGCTCCACGAGGTGGACGGGCAGCCGGATCGTGCGACCCTGGTCCGCCATTCCCCGCGTGATCGCCTGGCGGATCCACCAGGTCGCGTAGGTCGAGAACTTGAAGCCCTTGGTGTAGTCGAACTTCTCGACCGCGCGGATCAAGCCCAGGTTGCCTTCCTGGATCAGATCGAGCAGCGGCATTCCGCGCCCCGTGTATCGCTTCGCAAGCGAAACGACCAACCGGAGATTCGCTTCGAGAAGGTGGTTCTTTGCCACGTGACCGTCGCGGATCAACGCGCGCAGTTCGCGCTGGCGCTCATCCGGCAGGTCGGGGTGGGTCTCCAGCTTGTGCTGCGCGAAGACGCCGGCCTCGATCCGCCTGGCGAGTTCCACTTCGTCGGCCGCGGTCAGCAGCGCTGTCTTGCCGATGCCGTTCAGGTAGACCCGAACCAGGTCGGCGGCCGGTCCCTGGGCGTCGAGGTCCAACTCGGCGCTCGTGGTGGTCGTGTCGTTCCCGACCTGACGGTCGAGGAGCCTCGGGACGGTCATGGAGCTCCCTCCCCCTTGTGTCGCGGGCTGGCAGTGCGGTCGTGTCGCACACTCCGCGCTGCGTTGCGCGGCTCACCTTTCGGTGTCTGACACTGGGGGAAACGCGAACCGGGCCGAAATGGTTCCCGCTTCCCATGACCTGAAGACGTCACTGCCGTCACAGCGGTTGCGCCGCGAATCCTGAGGATTCCCTGAGAAGGATCTAGAGTTCCACCAACACGGTGAACGGACCGTCGTTCACACTCCGCACGGACATCATCGCGCCGAACCGTCCCGTTTGTACTCGCGCGCCCTTCCGGCGCAGTTCCGCGACCACCTCTTCGACCAACGGCTCGGCGTGCCCGGGCCGGGCGGCGGCGGTCCACGACGGCCGCCGCCCCTTCCGCGTCTCGCCGTAGAGTGTGAACTGGCTCACAACGAGCAGGGGTGCGCCGGTCGTGGCGCACGACTCCTCGTCCCTGAGGATCCGCAGCTCGTGCAGCTTCCGGGCCATCGCGCGCGCCTTGTCGACGTCGTCGTCCACGTGCACGCCCAGCAGCACCAACAGGCCCGGCTCGGCGATCGCGCCCACCACCTCGTCCTCCACGGTGACCGAAGCCTCTGTGACGCGTGCCACGACCGCTCTCACGCGGGCACCACCATGCCGTGCCGGACGAGGTCGCGGACGATCGGGAGCGCGGCCCGGGCGAGCGCGTCGGCGTCCAGGTCGTGGGCGTAGGCCAGCAGCGTGATCAGGTCTTCCAGCGGCAGCGCGCCCCGGAAGCCCGCCAGCAGCTTCGCCGCGGTCTCGTCCAGCTCCTGCTGCCAGCCGGGGCCGTCCACGCGGTGCAGGCGGCGCACGACCGCCTCCCAGCCCTCGTCGGTGGGGGAGGAGACCTCCTCCAGCAGCACGGTCTCCGGCACGGTGAAGCGGGTGGCCAGGAGCTGGGCGTTGTCGGTGGCGCGCAGCCAGGCGACCCGGTCCAGCCAGGCGGCCGACTCGGGGCCCAGCGGGTCGTCGAAGGCGTGGCGGAGGTCTTCGCACACCACCTCGGCGTGCGCGGCGTCCGTGCGGCGGAGCGTGACGAAGCCGAACCCGACGCCCTCGACGTCGTTCTCCTCGAACCAGTCCAGCCACGCCGACGCCTTCGCCCGGCCCTCCTCGCTTCGGGGGTCCACGCCCGCGTCGCGCAGCCACGTGCCGACGTACAGGGCCGGGTCGGCGACGTCGCGCTGGACGAACCAGGCGTCCACCCCGCCGCGCGGCAGCCAGCCGGAGACCCGCTCGGCCCAGTCCTCGCCCTTCCGGTGCAGCCACGACGCCAGCAGCTGGCCCACGCCGCCCTCGTTCAGGAAGGACGGCATCTGGCGCACGACCAGCGCGCTCGCGTCGTCCCCGGCCAGGCCGGAGTCCCGGTAGACGTAGTCGACGCGCGGCGGGCCCACCACGAACGGCGGGTTGCAGACGACCTGGTCGAACCGCCGACCGCGCAGCGGTCCGAACCACTCGCCCTGGCGGAGCTCGACGTCCACCTCGTTGATCCGGAACGTCCCCGCGGCCAGCGCCAGCGCGCGCTCCGACAGGTCCGTGGCGGTGATCCTCCCCGCGTGCCGGCTCGCGTGCAGCGCTTGGACGCCGCACCCCGTGCCCAGGTCGAGCAGCGTGCCGACCGGGCGGCGCGACGTGGCGCGCGCGAGGCTGATGGACGCGTGGCCGACGCCCAGCACGTGGTCGGTCGGCACGGGGCCGCCGCGCTGCTCGGAGTCCTGGTCGGCGATCACCCACCACGAGCCCTCGTCGTCGCCGTAGGGGCGGATGTCGAGGCCGGCCCGCAGCCCGTCGCCGGAGCCGCGCAGCACCTCGGCCTTCACGGCGGTGTCGAGGTCGACGTCGGGCAGGGCCGCCCGCACCGCCGACTCGGGCTCGGTGTCGCCCAGCAGGAACAGGCGGATCAGGGAGCCGACGGCGCCGGCGTCGCGGGTGGCCCGCCGCGCGGCCTCGGGCTCACCCCGGCCCAGCGCGGCGTGGGCCTGCGGCCCGAGCACGTCGACAACACCGTCCGCGTCGTAGCCGGCGGTCCGGAACGCCTCACGCAACCGGGCGGTGAGGTCGGCAGAAAGATCAGGGAGCACCGCGTCATCGTCCCGCGCCCCGCCCGGCGCCGCCCGGGCAGCCCCGGTGACTCAGGACGTCGTCGTGATGGCCAGCGCGATCGCCATCGCCAGCCGCTGCTCCGGGTCGTCCAGCGGCAACGCCGTCACCTCGCCCATCCGCTGCATCCGGTACCGCAGGGTGTTCGGGTGCACGGACAGCGCCCGCGCCGCCTCCCGCGCGTCGCCCTGGGCCGCCAGCCACGCCCGCAGCGTCACCGCGTACTGGGTGCCGTGCTCGGCGTCGTGCCGCACCAGGTCCGCCACCGGCCCCCGCAACGGCAACCGGCCCGCCTCCGCCACACTCGCCAGCCGCCGCAGCAGCACGCGCGCCCACGCGTGGTCGTAGACGACGGGCTCCCCGCCGGACAGCGCCAGGCACTCGTCCGCCTCGCTCCGGGACGCGGGCAGCGACGACGCGTCCGCCCGACCACCGACCCCGGCCAGCACGACCGCCTCCGCCGGCAGCTCACGGGCCAGCGCCCGCACCCAGTCCAGCGCCGCCGCCGGGTCGTCCGCGCACGGCAGCACGGTGTACAGGACGTTGCCGAACAACGCCGACCGCCCCGGCCGTGACCAGCCGAAACCCGCCGTCGCCCGGGAGAACGCCAGCAGCGCCGCCCCGTGCTCGCCCTCCCCGGCGTGCGCCTGCACCGCGATGACCCGCAGGTCCGCCGACGGCAACCCCAGCCGGGCCAGGTTCGCGGGCACGCCCGACTCCAGCGCCTCGATCACCAGGTCCGCCTCGGCCTGCCGCTCCAGGTCCGCCGACGCCCGCGCCCGCAGCAGGTGCAGCGCCGCCGTCCGCGCGCCGTCCACCAGGGCCGCCGCCCGCACCGCGTCCACCGGGTCGTCCACCTCGACCCACACCGACCCCAGCAGCTCGCGCCCGGCCCGCACCGCCGCCACCAGGCGCCCGCCCAGCCGGTCGGTCAGCTTCGGCACGAACAGCGGCTCGTCGGAGCGCGCCAGGTGCGTGAACACGCCGTACGCGTCCAGCGCCTGCCACGCCTCCTCCGGCACCCGCCGCCCCAGGATCGTCTGCACCCGGACCGGGTCCACGTCCTGCTGCCGGTACGAGTACGCCAGCACGCGCGACTGCTGGTCCTCGATCGTCACCGGCCCGCCGACCACCGCGGCGATCGCGTCCGCCACCGCGAACAGGTCGCCCGACCCCTGCCCGCCGAGCACCAACGTCTGGGCGACGTTCGCCAGCTGCCCCCACGGCACCGACGGGTCCACCAGCAGCACCGCCGCGCCCGACCGCCTGGCCGCCGCTGCCACCCGTTCGTCCAGGGGCGGCGAGCCGTGCAGCACGACCGCCGCCGCCGCGGTCCCGGCGACCAGCCGCGCCG
>NZ_JBHTLK010000009.1:0-69628 GCF_042678885.1 Saccharothrix hoggarensis | reverse complement strand
CGGACGCCGAACTGCTGGCCGCCGCCGTGTCCGCGACCGCCGCCGTGGACGGTCCGGAGGCGGCGATCGCCGAACTGACCGAAGCCATCGCGGCCCGCGGCCCGGACGCAGGCCGGTTGCACCTGGAGGCCAGGCTGGCGGTCGTCCGGTCGTTCTCGCCGCGCCACCGACAGGCCGCGTCGGAGCACCTGCGCGGGCACGCGTCGCTGGCCGGCCGCACCCCCGACGAGCGCACCCTGCTGGGCCTGCTCGCCCAGACCGGCCGCTACGAGGTGCGGCCGTCGTCCGAGGTGGCCGCCACCGCGTTGCGCGCGCTGTCGAACGGCGCGTACTTCGACGACGCCACCGGCAGCACCGACGCCATGGTGGCGTGGGTGGTGGCGCTGCTCGCGCTGATGGCCGCGGACGGCGTGGACGAGGCCCGCCGGGAGATCGAACGGGCACGGCTGCGGGTGCGTGCGCACGGCTCGCCGGTCGAGTTCGCCATGGTGGCCAACTCGGCGGCGTTCCTGAACTGGCGGTCGGGCGACATGGTGCAGGTGGCCGTCGAGGCCGAAGGCGGGCTGGCCGCCGTGCGCGAAGAGGATCCGGCGCCGCACGTGGTGGCGCTGCGCGCGACCGCCGCCCAGTTCCTGGCCTACGTCGCGTTCGAGCGGGGCGACCTGGCGGGTGCGGCGTCGGCGCTGGCCGCGTTCGACTCCGAGCACCCCGACGCGCCGCAGATCATGCCGACGATCTGGCTGCACGAGCCGCGCGCCGTGCTGGCGCTGGCGAACGGCGACCCCGGGGCCGCGCTGGCCGAGGCGCGCTTGCAGCGGGACGCGATGCTGGCCGCCGAACTCGACCCGCCGACGGTCCCGTGGCGTGAACCCGCGGTGCGGGCGGCGATGCTGCTCGGTGACGGGGCCGCCGCGCTGGTGCTGGCAGAGGAGCAGGTGGCACTGGCCCGCAAGTGGGGCGCCGCGACGGAGATCGGCGCCGCGCTGCGGCTGCTGGCGCACGCCGACGCGGGCCGACGGGTGGAGCTCCTGACGGCTTCGGTCGACGTGCTGGAGGCGTCACCGTCGCGGCTGCAGCTGGCGCGGTCGCTGGTCGACCTCGGCGAGGCGCTGCGGGTGGCACGTCGGCGCACCGACGCGCGCGAACCGCTGCACCGGGCCATCGACCTGGCCGTGGCATGCGGGTCGACCGTGCTGCGCACGCGGGCCGTGGACGCGTTGGAGGCGTTGGGGGACAGGCCGCGCCGGCTGGTGCTCGCGGGCGCGGAGGCGTTGACCGCCAGTGAACGCCGGGTCGCCGACCTCGCCGCGACGGGCCGGGCCAACCGGGAGATCGCGCAGGAGCTGTTCGTGACGCCCAAGACGGTGGAGAACCACCTGGGCCGCATCTACACCAAGCTCGGCATCAGCGGGCGCCGCGACCTGGCGAAGGCTCTCGCGTAACCAGGTAGGAGTCGGGTGGGGGTAGGCCTGATACACCCAACTTTCCCGACCCCCACGTTGAGGGGCCAACCCTCATGCCCTCGACGTTTGCGCAGGTCAAGCTTCTCCTATCGACAGCGAAGGGGCCACGGGAGGTGGCCCCCTCCACAGGAGGTAGGAATCCCATGTTGCGCAAGCTCGTCATCGCTGCCATCGCCACTGCGGCCGTCGGCTCCGTCGCCCTGCCGGGCCTGGCCGCGGCCGACCCGATCATCGGCACGCCGCCGCCGTGCGTGAAGCTCGCCGACGTCACCGGCCCCGACTTCGAGGTCAAGCAGTGCGGTGTCAGCGACGTGGACCAGTACCGCGCCGGCTTCGCGGCCAACGGTGGCACCCACTGCGGCCCGTCGTCGCTCTACAACGTGCTGCACTACTGGGGGCACGAGAAGAAGGCGCCGGTCGGCTGGCTCACCACCAAGGTGGGCAACCTCGACCCGAAGAACCCCGCCCACTACGGCGTCGTGACCAACTCGATCGGTCGCATCGCCACGGACTCCAAGTGGAGCGTCGAGGACGGCACCAACTCGACCAACCTGCGCACCGCGTGGAACATCGCCACCAAGCCCGCCAGGGACGTCGGCTGGGCGACCGACACCGGCGGGATCAGCACCGCGACCAGCCCCGACTTCGCCGGTGAGCTGGCCAAGAAGCTCAACCAGGGCCCGGTGCAGATGTGGTACGGCCGCTACGTCGCCGGTCCGCAGAACAGCCTCAAGCGCGACGGCGGACACCTCGTCACGGTGGTCTCGGCCAAGGGTTCGTTCAACGGCGACTTCGTGCAGCTGCGGCTGGCCGACCCGGCCGAGGCAGCGGACCACGGCACGCCCGGCTACCTCGACACGCAGTCCGCCTACGAGTCGCTGGCCGTGACGCTGACGCGGCGGTCGGTCTACGAGTACCTGCCGGTGAAGGACGACGAGACGACGCCGGTCGACGAGAGCCTGCAGCCCGGCACCTACCGCACGGTCGAGCGGTGGGAGCTCGCCGGCACCGCGTACGCCGACCAGAACAAGCCGCTGGTCGAGGGCTTCAACTGGTTCGTGATGTCGCCGCCGGTGGGCTGAGTCCCAGCAGCGCAGAGGCCCCGCTCGCCCGAGCGGGGCCTCTGCGCGCGCACCGGCCGTTGTAACACCTGGGCGCAGAGGTAGCGGTCGGAGGAGTTGATCGACTGCCACGACACGGGTTGCCGTTCTACGTTGGAGACGGTCTGCCTCGACACGCCCGCGGCGGCGGCCACGTCCACGATGCCGACGCGCCGCCTTCCGTGTTCCGTGCCGTCCTTGGACACCGGCCCACATGCGCGGTGACGGGTCCGCCGTGCGCTGACCGCGGCCGGACTCGACGTGGCCACCACGCTGGTGGAGATCCGGGTGCCCGAGCCGTGCACGGTGGACATGGCCGACTCGGTGGTCGACCGGGTGCGGTCGCTGTCACCGCGACCCACAGCGGTCATCTGCCTCAACGACATCGTTGCCCTCGGGGTGTTGCGCGGACTGCGTCGGCGGCGTCCGGGTGTCGGCCGGGATGTCGGTGGTCGGGGATCGGTCGGGCGGAAGAAGCTGCGGTGCGAGAGTCCTCTGCGGGTCAGGCGAGCTGCCGGTCCACGACGGACGGTGAGAGCACGTGCTGGATCACCATCGCCGCCGCGCCGAGGACACCGGCGTCGTCGCCCGCCTGGGACGGGACGATGCGCAGGCTCTCCGTGGCGAGCGGCAGGGAGCGCCGGTAGATCGCCTCGCGCACCCCGGCGAGCAGCATCTCGCCGGCCATCGCGAGGGTGCCGCCGACGACGATCAGCGAGGGGTTGAACATGCTCACGCAGGTGGCGAGGACTTCGCCGATGGTGCGGCCCGCCCATCGCACCAGCTGGCCGGCTTCGAGGTCGCCGGTCCGTACCAGGGCTACGACGTCGGTGCTGGTGTGCGCGTCGATCCCCTTGGCGCGCAGTGCCGCGGCGATGGCGGAGCCGCTGGCGACGGCTTCGAGGCAGCCGGTGTTGCCGCAGCGGCACGGCACGTCGCCCGCGTGCGGGGCGGCGATGTGGCCGAGGTCGCCGGCCGCGCCGACCGCGCCGCGGTGCAGTTCGCCGTTGCTGATGAAGCCGGCACCTATGCCGGTGGCCACCTTCACCACGATGACGTGCTGGGCGTCCGGGAAGCACTTCGTGTGCTCGCCGAGTGCCATCAGGTTCACCTCGTTGTCCACCAGGGCGGGAACCCCGAACTCGGAGGCGATGCGCCCGCGGACGTCGTAGTCGTCCCAGCCCGGCATGATCGGCGGGTTGTTCGGCCGTCCGGTCGAGTGCTCGACCGGACCGGGCAGACCGATGCCGGCCCCGGCGACCTGCACCGAGTCGAGCCCGGCTTCGGCGAGCAACGCCTTCCAGGTCTTGATCAGCACGGGGAGGACCACGTCCGGGCCGTCGGCGACGTCCAGCTCGATGCGGCGCAGGACGAGGGGTGAGCTGGTCAGGTCCGTCACCGCAAGCGTGGCGTGGGTCGCGCCCACCTCGGCGGCGAGGACGATTCGCGCCCGTGCGTTGAACACGAAGCGGCCCGCCGGTCGGCCGCCGGTCGACGTTTCGCTGCCCCCTTCGCTGACCAGGCCCGCATCGAGCAGGGCGTCCAGCCTGAGCCGCACGGTCGACCGGGCAAGGCCGGTCACCGAGGTCAGCTCGGTGCGGGTACGTGGCACGCCGTCGCGGAGGAGGTGCAACAGCTCTCCGGCGGAAGCGGCTCCGAGGAAGCGGCCCTCTTCTTTCACGCCGCGATTGAACCAGACAGTCCGACTTATGGCGCAATTTGCCGAAACCTCCGGGACTTTTGATTGACATCCGCCAATGCCCCTCATACGGTTCGCCACATGACTGTGACCCACCTAACTCAAGCGGCGGAGAGCGGTCGTGCCGAGCCTCGGACCCTGCGGATCGCCGTGGTGGGTACCGGCTTCATGGGCCGTGTGCACGCCGAGGCGGCGAGGCGTGCGGGAGCCGAGGTCGTCGCCGCCGTGGCAGGCACTGCGGACCGTGCGGCCGATGCCGCGAGGGCCGTCGGTGCGGGACGCGGCTACGCCGACCTGGACGCACTGCTGGCCGAGGCAGGCGCCGACGTGGTGCACGTGTGCACGCCCAACGTCCGGCACGCCGAGGCGGTCCACGCCGCGCTTGCCGCGGGTGCGCACGTGATCTGCGAGAAGCCGCTGGCCACCGGTACCGCGGAAGCGACCGGGCTGGCCGAGGCGGCGCGGGCCGCGGGTCGGGTGGGGGCGGTGCCGTTCGTGTACCGGTTCCACCCGATGGTCCGTGAGCTGCGGACGAGGCTGGCGACCGGTCGGGCGGGTGTGGTGTCCACGGTCAGCGGCGGATATTGGCAGGACTGGTTATCGCGGCCGACCGACGACGACTGGCGGGTCGACCCGGCGGTCGGCGGCCCGTCTCGGGCGTTCGCCGACATCGGCTCGCACTGGTGCGACCTGTTCGAGTTCGTGACCGGTGACCGGATCCACCGGCTGTCCGCACAGACGGTGGCCGTCCAGCGGCGACCGCGGTCGCGGGCCACGCCGACCGAGGACGCGGCGGTCGTGCAGTTCACCACCGGGTCCGGGGTGCTGGGCACGGTGGTGGTCTCGCAGGTCGCGGCCGGCCGGAAGAACCGGTTGTACCTGGAGGTCTCCGGCACCGAGGCCAGCTTCGCGTTCGACCAGGAGGACCCGGAGCGGTTGTGGGTCGGCGGGCGCGGCGGCAACCAGGTGTTGTCGCGAGACCCGCAGACCCTGTCGCCGTCGGCGGCGCGGTACGCGCGCCTGCCGGCCGGGCACGCGCAGGGTTACCAGGACTGCTTCGACGCCTTTGTGGCCGACACCTACCGCGCCGTGCTGGGCGAGGACCTGCCGGACGGCCTGCCGACCTTCGCCGACGGCCTGCGGGCGGTACGCATCACCGACGCGGTCCTGACCTCCGCCGCGTCCGCCGGGGCGTGGATCGAGGTGGATCGATGACCGTCGGTGGTGACGTCGTCGTCCGGCTCGCCGGGATCACCAAGGGCTTCCTCGGGGTGCCCGTGCTGCGCGGTGTCGACCTGGAGCTGCGCGCGGGCGAGGTGCACGCGCTGATGGGCGAGAACGGAGCGGGCAAGTCGACGCTGCTCAAGGTGCTCGCGGGTGTGCACCGGCCCGACTCGGGTCGGGTGGAGGTAGACGGCGAGCCGGTCGTGTTCGCCACGCCGCGGGACGCCCAGGAGGCGGGCATCGCGATCATCCACCAGGAGTTCAACCTGCTGGAGCACCGCACCGTCGCGGAGAACGTCTACCTCGGCCGGGAGCCGGTCCGCCGGGGGCAGGTGGACCGCCGCAAGATGGAGGCCGACACCAAGGCACTGCTGGACTGGCTCGGCGAGGAGGGGATCGACCCGGCCGACACCGTGACCCGGTTGTCGGTGGCGCAGAAGCAGGTCGTGGAGATCGTCAAGGCGCTGTCCACCGACGCCAGGGTGCTCGCGATGGACGAGCCGACCGCCGCGTTGGCCGACCACGAGGTGGAGCTGCTGTACGACCTGGTCGACCGGTTGCGCACCAGGGGCATCGCGATCCTCTACGTCTCGCACCGGATGCGCGAGGTGTTCGACCTGAGCAAGCGGATCACGGTGCTCAAGGACGGCGCGTTCGTCACCTGCGCCCTCACCAGCGAGCTGACCTCGGACGAGCTCGTGCGCCACATGGTCGGGCGCTCGCTCGACGCGCTCTACCCCGACCGCGCCGGCGCGGACGACCTCGGCGACGTGCGGCTGGCGTTGCGCGGCGCGGGCAACGGCCGGGTCCGCGGCATCACGTTCGAGGTGCGGGCGGGCGAGATCGTCGGCATCGCGGGACTGCAGGGCTCCGGGCGGTCCGCGATCGCGCGCGCGATCTGGGGCGTCGAGCCGTTCACCACAGGCACGCTGGAAGTCGACGGCGTCGTGCGGCGGATCACCGACCCACGTGCGGCCGTGCGGCTCGGCATCGGTTACGTCACGGAAGACCGCAAGGGCGAAGGTCTGGCGTTGCGGCAGTCCATTCGGGACAACGCGCTGCTGGTCCGCCGCGCGGCGCTGACCGGGGGTCCGGGACGGCGCAAGTCGGACCTCGGCGAGCTGTTGAGGTCCGTCGCGGTCGTGGCGCGGGGCGAGCACCAGGAGGCGCGCTACCTGTCCGGCGGCAACCAGCAGAAGGTGGTGCTGGCCAAGTGGCTGGCCGTCGGACCGCGCGTGCTGGTCGTGGACGAGCCGACCCGCGGCATCGACGTCGGCGCGAAGCAGGCCGTGCACCGGCTGCTGCGAGACCTGGCGCGCAGCGGGGTCGCGATCCTGATGATCTCCTCCGAGCTGCCGGAGCTGATTGGCATGAGCGATCGGATCCTGGTCGTCCACGAGGGCGCGATCGCGGGCGAACTGCCCGCGGGCGCCGGTGAGGAAGCCGTCATGGGCCTGGCCACCGGGCACACCACGGGAGAAGTGGCATGAGCGTCGCGCAGGAGAAGGTCGAGCTCGCGAACCCCGTCCGGCGCGACGGCGGCCGCCGGTTCAGCTTCACCCCGACCGTCACGGTCTACCTGGCGCTGGCGGCCCTGCTCGTGGCCGGCAGCATCCTCGTCGGCCTGAACGGCGGCGTGCTGCTGGACCAGGGCGGCATCCTCAACATCCTCACCCGCAGCACCGTGCTGGGGCTGGTCGCGGTCGGGCAGACCATCGTGATCATCACCGGGTCGCTGGACCTGTCCGTGGCCTACCTGGTCGGGCTGTGCTCGCTGGTGGCGGCGGAGACGATGGCCGGCAGCGACGGCATGATGGTGCCCGGCGTGCTGCTGGCGCTCGGCGTGGCCGCCGTCGTCGGCCTGGTCAACGGCCTGGTCGTCACCGTGCTCAAGGTCAACGCGTTCATCGCGACCCTCGGCGTGGCGCTGATCCTGCGCGGCTACCTGGAGGACAACTACACCGGACCGGCGGGCAGCGTGCCGCGCGCGTTCCAGCACCTCGGGTTCGACCGCATCGGCCCCGTCCCGGTCGGTGTGGTGCTGATGCTGCTCGTCGCGGCGGCGGCGTGGTGGTACCTCAAGCGCACCCGCGCCGGCTACCACACCTACGCGGTCGGCGGCGACATCGACGTGGCGCGGCTGTCGGGTGTGCGCACGGGCCGCACGATCGTCACCGCCCACGTGCTGTGCGCCGTCGCAGCCGGTCTGGCCGGGGTGTTCCTGGCCAGCCGGCTCGGGTCCGGCGCGCCGTACGTCGGCACGGACGCGGGCTACGACCTGGAGTCCATCGCGGCCGTCGTGCTCGGCGGCGCGGCGCTGGCGGGCGGCCGGGGCGGTGTCGTCGGCACGATCGGCGGCGTCCTCATCCTGGCCACCCTCGACACCATCTTCGACGACCTCGCCGTCGACCCGTTCTTCAAGGACGTGGTGCGCGGCGTCGTCCTCATCGTCGCGGTGGCGCTCTACGCCCGCCGCAAGCTGACCAGGAGGTCCGCGTGAACGCGCCGACCACGTGGCGCCCCCGCCTGGCGGAGGGCACCGCGCCCGTGCTGGCGGTGCTGGCCGTGCTGCTGGTGGCGCTGGCCTTCGCCGGCCCCGCCTACTCCGAACCCACCGGCTACCTGGCGCTGCTCAAGCGCGCCGCGCCGCTGGTGCTGCTGGCCATCGGCCAGTACTTCGTCATCGTCTCCGGCGGGTTCGACCTGTCGGTCGGCTCGCTGGTCACCGCCGAGGTGGTGATCGCCGCACGGCTGATCGAAGGCGACGACGCGAACACGGCGTGGGTCATGGCCCTGCTGCTGGGCTTCGGCCTGCTGGTCGGCCTGGTCAACGGGCTGGTCACGACCAAGCTGCTGGTGCCGTCGTTCATCGTGACCCTCGGGATGCTGCTCATCCTGGACGGCGCGGTGTTCCTGTGGACCGGCGGCGCACCGCGCGGCGCGCTGTCACCGTCGTTCCGCGTGTTCGGCCGCGGCGGGGTCGACCTGCCGGTCCTGGGCCACCTGCCGTGGTCGGTGGTCATCCTGCTGGCCGTCCTCGTCGCCGCCGCGCTGTTCATGCGCAGCGGCACCGGTCGCACGCTCGTCGCGGTGGGGGACAACGAGAACTCCGTCCGCCTCGCGGGTGGACGGGTGGACCGGCTGAAGGTGCTGGCGTTCGCGCTGTCCGGTCTGCTCGCGGCGCTGGCCGCCATCCTGCTCGGCGGGTTCGCCGGCGTGTCGGCCCAGGTCGGCGAGGGCCTGGAGTTCCGCGCCATCACCGCCGTGGTCCTCGGCGGCGTGCTGCTCGGCGGCGGTAAGGGCTCCGTCGTCGCCGCGGCCGCCGGCGCGCTCACCCTCGAAGCCCTCTTCTCCTTGCTGAACCTGCTCGGCGTCTCCGGCGCGCTGGAGTCCGCCGTCCAAGGCGTGATCATCATCGCCGCCGTCGCCTACGCCGCCCTCGGCGTCAACCAGAAGCTCAGGTTCCGGCGCCGCACCGGCGCACCCGAGCCCGCTTCCCGCTAGTCCCCGCCGCACAAGGAGACAACCGATGAACAGGAAGTGGTTCGTCGTGGCCGTCGCGGGCCTGCTGGCCATGGCCGGCTGCAGCAGCGACCTGCCCGCCGACACCGGAACAACCGGCACGACGGGCGCGTCGAAGGCCGCCGGCGCGAAGTCGGAGTTCTTCGACCAGGCGGAGTACGAGCGCCAGCTGACGTTCCGGTCGACCACCGCCGAAGGACCGGCCGACAAGCCGTGGGAGCAGATGCTCTCGCCCGAGCTGGTCGACACGGCGAAGTACGCCAAGCCGGGCGGCAGCCACCACCTGTGCTTCTCCAACGCGGCGGTCAACAACCCGTGGCGGCAGGTCGGTTTCACCACCATGAAGGAGGAGGTGAAACTGCACCCGGAGATCACCAAGTTCACCGTGCTCGACGCGGAGGGCAAGGACGACAAGCAGATCAGCGACATCCAGTCGTTCGCCTCCCAGGGGTGCAGCGCGTTGATCGTGTCGCCGAACACCACCGCCACGCTGACCCCCGCCATCGAAGCGGCGTGCGCGACGAACGTGCCGGTGATCGTGTTCGACCGCGGCGTCAACACGTCGTGCCCGGTGACGTTCATCCACCCGATCGGAGGCTTCGCGTTCGGCGCGGACGGCGCGGAGTTCCTGAAGGAGAAGGTCAAGGCGGGCGGCAAGGTCCTCGCCCTGCGCATCCTGCCCGGTGTCGACGTGCTGGAGCAGCGGTGGGCGGCGGCCAACGAGATCTTCTCCGGCAGCGGGTTGAACGTCGTCGGCGTCGAGTTCACCGACGGCGACGCGGCCAAGACCAAGAGCATCGTCAACGACTACATCCAGCGCGAGGGCCAGATCGACGGCGTCTGGATGGACGCGGGCGCGACCGCCGTCGCCGCGGTCGAGGCGTTCCAGGACGCGGGCGTGCCGATCCCGGCCTTCGTCGGCGAGGACCAGCAGGACTTCCTGCGCACCTGGGCGGTCGAGAAGATGACCGCCGTCGCCCCGACCTACCCGACCTACCAGTGGCGCACCCCGGTCATCGCCGCGCTGAAGGTCCTCAACGGTCAGCAGGTGCCCAAGGAGTGGGTGCTGCCGCAGCCGAAGATCACCGAGGGCGAGCTCACGGACTTCGTCCAGCAGGACATGCCGCCGCTGCACTACGCCATGTGCGGCTGCGACCTCATGCCGGGCTACCCCGCGCCCTGGAAGTAGAGCCGCTGCCCGGCCCGGATGGAGGAACTGTGCACGCGATCGGTGTGAGCACGTGGGTCTGGACGTCGCCGCTGCGCGACGCGACGCTCGCCGAGCTGGCCACGCGAGTGGCCGGGTGGGGGTTCGACGGGCTCGAACTCCCGGTGGAGGAGGTCGACGACTGGGACCCGGCGCACGCCGCGCGGGTCCTGGCGGACCAGGGGCTCGCCGCGACCGTGTGCCTGGTGATGCCGCCGGGCCGGGAACTGGTCGCGGCCGAACCCGCCACCGTCGCCGCCACCCAGGACTACCTGCGACGGGTCGTGGACATCGCGGCGGAGGTGGGTTCGCCGGTCATCGCGGGACCGGCCTACGCCTCCGTCGGCCGCACGTGGCGCATGACGGAGCAGGAGCGGCACGACCGGATCGCCGAACTGCGCGACAACCTCGCACCGGTGGTCGACCACGCCCGCGCGGTCGGCGTGCGGGTCGCCGTCGAACCACTCAACCGCTACGAGACCAGCCTGCTCAACACCATCGGGCAAACCCTCGCCGCCCTGGACGGCCTGCCCGTCGACGGGTGCGGCGTCGCGGTCGACGTCTACCACCAGAACATCGAGGAGAAGCACGTCGGCGACGCGATCCGGGCGGCCGAGGGCCGGATCGCGCACGTCCAGGTCTGCGGCAACGACCGCGGCGCACCCGGCGACGACCACCTGGACTGGCCCGACATCACCACCGCCCTCACCGAAGCCGACTACACCGGGCCGCTGTGCATCGAGTCCTTCACCGGCGAGAACGCCAGCATCGCCACCGCCGCATCCATCTGGCGCCCACTGGCACCCACCCAGGACGCGCTCGCCGTCGACGGTCTGAAGTTCCTCCGGGAGGTGATCGGCACCAGCTGATCGGGCGTCACCCACAACTCACCGGCGCCGGCACGCCGGACGGAACAGAAAGCGTGTGGAGGATCGTGAGAACCCCTGTATTCCGCTTACGCACCGTCCTCGGCCTCGTGCTGACGGCGCTCGTCGTGGCCGGGTTGTTGCCGGCGACCGCGGTGGCCCACCCCGGCCACGACGCGCCGGCCGAGTTCCGGGCACTGCTGTTCACCAAGACGGCCGCCGGCGCCTACCGGCACGACTCGATCCCCGCCGGCGTGGCGATGGTCGAGAAGCTCGCCGCCGACCACCACTTCGACGTGGTGCACAGCGAGGACGCCAACCAGTTCACCGACGGGAACCTGGCCGGTTTCGACGTCGTCATCATGCTCCAGAACGGCGGCATGGTCTGGGACACCGACGCCCAGCGCGCCGCCGTGAAGAAGTTCGTCAACGACGGCGGCGGCATCGTCGCCATCCACAACGCGACCGACATGAACATCGAGTCGTCCTTCCCGTGGTGGGACGACTTCGTCAACGGCGGCGCGCACATGACCGCGCACTCCGCCAACGGACTCACCGCCACCGCCTACCAGGTCGACGAGGTGCACGAGTCGACCAGGCACCTGCCGGACCGCTGGCAGAAGGCCGAGGAGTGGTACAACTTCAAGCCCAGCATGCGCGGCAAGGTGCACCCGCTGGTCGAGGTGGACGAGACCACCTATGACCCGGGTTCCGAGGCCATGGGCCACGACCACCCGATCTCGTGGTGCCGTGAAGCCGAAGGTGGCCGGGTTTGGGCGACCGGCATGGGCCACAACGCGGCCGACTACACCGAGCCGAACTTCGTCGCGCACCTGCTGGGCGGCATCCGCACCGCCGCGGGCGTCGTGCCGTCCGACTGCGGCGCCACGGTCGACACCAGCTTCGAGAAGGTGACGTTGGACGACGCCACGCGCGCGCCGACCACGCTGGACGTCGCGCCGGACGGGCGGGTGTTCTACACCGAGCTGCTCGGCGAGGTCCGGGTGCACGACCCCGCCTCCGGCGCCACCTCGACGGCGTTGTCCCTGCCCGTCTACAGCGGCGGCGAGGACGGCCTGGTGTCCGTCGCCCTGGCGCCGGACTTCGCCACCAGCAACCACGTGTACCTGTACTACTCCCCGGCGGGCACTGCCGAGATCAACCGGCTGTCCCGGTTCACCGCCGCGGGCAACGTGATCCGTCCCGACAGCGAGAAGGTCCTGCTGGAGGTGCCCGCGTCGCGCCGCGAGGAACCCGGCCACACCGGCGGCTACCTGGAGTTCGGGCCGAACGGCAACCTCTACGTCGGTGTCGGCGACGACACCAACCCGTTCCAGTCCAGCGGGTACGCCCCGGTCGACGAACGTCCCGGTCACGACCTGTTCGACGCGCAGAAGACCGCCGCGAACACCAACGACCTGCGGGGCAAGATCCTGCGCATCCACCCGGAACCGGACGGCACCTACACGATCCCCGCGGGCAACATGTTCCCGCCGGGCACGGAGAAGACCAGGCCCGAGATCTACGCGATGGGTTTCCGCAACCCGTTCCGCTTCAACGTCGCCTCCGACGGCACGCTCTACATGGCCGACTACGGGCCGGACGCGGGCGGGGACAACCCGTCACGCGGTCCCGGCGGCTTGGTCGAGTGGAACGTCATCGCGGAGCCCGGCAACTACGGCTGGCCTTACTGCGTCGGCGACAACACCCCGTTCAACGACTTCGACTTCGCCACGAACACCTCCAAGGCCAAGTTCGACTGCGCCAACCCGGTCAACGACTCCCCGAACAACACCGGCCTGACCACCCTGCCCCCCGCCAAGGCCGCGACCGTCTGGTACGGCAACGGCGAGGAGGGCGACGAGTTCCCGGAGATGGGCGCCGGCGGCGAGGCCCCTATGGCCGGACCGCGTTACGATTTCGACCCGAACCTGGTGTCGGACATCAAGTTCCCGGAGTACTACGACGGCAAGCCGTTCTTCTACGACTGGACGCGCAACAAGTTCTGGACGTTCTCGCAGGACGACCAGGGCGGCCTGCTTAAGATCAACGAGTGGTTCAAGAGCGTCACGTCACTGGCTCCGATGGACATGAAGTTCGGGCCGGACGGCGCCATGTACGTCGTGGAGTGGGGCGGCGGCTACGGTCGCGACAACCCCGACTCCGGCATCTACCGGATCGACTACACGCAGGGCAACCGGCGGCCGACCGCGAAGGCGACGGCGACGCCGTCCTCGGGTCAGGCGCCGCTGCCGGTCAGGTTCTCCGCCGCGCAATCGGTCGACCCCGAGGGCGCCGCGCTGACCTACGCGTGGACCTTCGGCGACGGCGGCACGTCCACCGAGTCCGAGCCCACGCACACCTACCAGTCCAGCGGGGTCTACAACGCGCAGCTCACCGTGACCGACGCGTCCGGCAAGAGCGGCGTGACCAACGTCCAGGTGACGGTGGGCAACACCGCGCCGTCGGTGACGATGGCGGCACCGGTCGACGGCGGGTTCTTCGACTTCGGCGACAAGGTGGCGTTCGACCTCGACATCACCGACCCGGAGGACGGTGAGCCGGACTGCTCGAAGGCGGTCCTGCAACCCGCGCTCGGCCACGAAGCGCACGCGCACCCGATCGACCAGATCAACGCGTGCGAGGGCGAGTTCACCACCCTGGTCGACGAAGGCCACGCCGACGCGGACATCTTCTACTCCGTCGACGCGTCCTACACCGACCGCGGTGCCGGCACCCTGCCGCCGCTGACCGGCCGCGACCTCGCGGTGATCCAGCCCAAGCACAAGCAGGCCGAGTACCACCAGGAGTCCTCCGGGATCATCGTCTCACCCGACCCCGCCGCCGAATCGGGCAAGCGGGTCGGCGACCTGGGCGACGGCGACTGGATCGCCTTCACCCCGGTGAACCTGCACCAGATCGACCGCGTGACCGCACGGGTGGCGTCCGCGAGCGCGGGCGGCTCGATCGAGCTGCGCAAGGACTCGCCGACCGGTGACCTGCTCGCGACCATCGCGGTCCCGGAGACCGGCGGCCTCGACCGGTACGCGACCGCGCCGGACGTGGCGGTCACCGACCCCGGTGGCACGATCAAGCTGGTCGCGGTGTTCCGCGGCCCGGCCAACCAGTTCACGCTGGACTCGTTCGCCTTCATCGGCAAGGGCGTGTCCGTCAACGCCGCACCGCACGTGGTCGTCACGGCCGACCCGACGACCGGCGCCGCGCCGTTCACCACCAAGCTCACCGCGACGGCGAGCGACGTGGAGAACGACGCGCCGTTCACCTACGCGTGGGACCTGGGCGACGGCACGTCCGCGTCGGGAGCCACGGTGGAGCACACCTACGCTGAGAACGGCACTTACCACGCGTCGGTGACGGTCACCGACGCCGCGGGCCGGTCCAAGAAGGTGTCCACCCCGGTCGTCGTGCGCAACGCGCCGATGCCGCCGATCACCTGCGACACCCCGAAGCCGGACATCCCGATGAACGACGAGTTCGACGGTGACCGGCTCGACGGCTGCCGCTGGGACGCCATCGTCCGACCGGACCTCGCGTCGATGAGCATGGCAAACGGCCTGCTCGGCATCGAGACGCTGCCCGGCGACATCAACGGCGCGGCGAACGACAACCCGCGCAACTTCATCCTCCAGAACGCCCCCGAGGGCGACTGGACGCTGGAGACGCGGATGGCCGCGCCGGTGGTCGAGCAGTGGCAGCTCGCCGGCTTCATGGTGTACGCCAACGACGACGACTACGTGAAGTTCGACGTCGTCGCGCGCAACGCGCCCGGCCAGGCCGTGGCGCTGGGCGCGGAGCTCGTCTCCGAGGACAACGGCTCGTTCGGCAACGGCGGCAACCGGTCCATGATGATCGGCACCCCGGAGAGCGGCTGGTGGCACCTCCGGCTGAAGAAGGTGGGCAACACCTACAGCGGCGAGATCAGCGACGGCGGCACCAACTGGACCTCGCTCGGCGACCCGGTCACCAACGACGTGCCGAACGCGAAGTTCGGGCTGATGGCGATCGGCCCGAGCCAGACCATGGGCCCGGTGACGGTCGACTTCGACTACTTCCGGGTGTCCGGCATCGACACGACCGCGCCGGAGGTCACGGCGACCGTGAACCCGGCCGAGCCCAACGGCACGGACGGCTGGTGGACCACGTCGCCGACGGTGACCATCACCGCGGCGGACGCCGGGTCCGGCGTGGCGCGCACCGAGTTCCGCATCGATGACGGCGGATGGGCGCAGTACACCGCGCCGTTCCCCGTCACCGGTGACGGCACGCACACGGTGCACTACCGGGCCACGGACGTGCGCGGCAACACGTCCGAAGCCGGTTCGGTGACGGTCAAGGTCGACACGAGCGCACCGACGGTGAAGGTCACCGGCCTGCACGACGGAGTGAGCTACGGCCACGCGCAAGACCGGGTGATCGACTGGCAGGCCGACGACACGGGATCCGGGGCCGCGTCGGTCACCGCGATGCTCGACGACAGGCACATCGCATCGGGCACGACCCTCGCCATGCACACCCTCGCGCTCGGCGCGCACACCCTGGCGCTGACCGCGACCGACAAGGCGGGCAACAAGCGGGTCGTGACGGTGTCGTTCACCGTCACCACCTCGCTGCCCGACCTCCAGGCGCTGGTCGACCGGTTCGCCGCGGAACGGCGCATCCCGTCGTCCACCGCGCGCGGCCTTGACCGCGACTTGGACGACGCCCGCCGGCTGCTGTTCGACGGCAAGACCGCCAAGGCGATCGAGAAGTTGGAGGGCTTCCGCGACGCGGTCTCCCGCAGGGTGGGCGATCGGGCCGTGCGCGACCTGCTCGTCGCCGACGCCGACGTGGTGATCGCGGCGCTGCGGAGCCAGATGAGCGGTAGCTGACGGCGTTGGCCGGAGCCACCGCGCTCCGGCCACCCGCACGTGGGGCGGTTGCCGGACCGCACCCCCGCCCGACCGGTGCCGGGACGTCCGCGTCCCGGCACCGGTCGGTGACCGGTCGTTCAGTAGAGCCGGCGAAGGAGGGGGCCGATGACGGACGAACCCACCGGGCTGTGGTTGATCGGGGCGCGTGGATCGGCCGCGATGACGGTGATCAGCGGTCTGCTCGCGCTGCGGGCGAGCCTGGCACCGCCGGCAGGCTGTGTCACCGAACGACCGGAGTTCGCCGGTGTCGCTGCCTGCCTGGCACGACCTCATCGCCGGCGGCCACGACATCGCCGCCACACCGTTGGTTGAACGCGCCGAACGACTGGCGAACAGCGGTGCAGCTACGTCATCACCCGCGACGAGTTGCCCAACTTCCGCTAGAACATCACCCCCTGATCGGAGTGGTGGGCCCCCTGGGCGCGCCGGTCTGTTCCGATGGCCCTCCGGGATGTGGCTGTAGGTCGCACCCGGAGGGCCTCCAGACCGCGCCGGTGATCGTCTTCCTGATGGCGAGGGCGGCTGCCGAGCGGGCGCACTCACCGTCCGGCAGCGGTTCCAGGCCGATGACGTCGTTGCGGTTGCCGCGGTGAGCAGGACCTCGAGCGGGATGCCGCCGCCGTCGGTCAGGACGTGGTGCTTGGAGCCCGGCCGGGCGCGGTCGGTCGACCGGGCTCGGACCGCTTTGGCCGCGACGTGCGGCCCGGACGTGCGAGGAGTCGACGACGGCGCGGTCCAGTCCAGCCGGCCCGCGGAGTGCGGCTCCGCGAGCAGGATCTCGTGCAGCCGGGACCACACACGGCCTCGTTCCAGTCACGCAGGCAGAGGCGCGACCAACCGGAAGGTGGAACGCGAGGTGGCCGGCGGGAAATGTAACGGCGGCTCCCCCCGAGACGACTACCTGGCACACCCGCCGACGCCAAGCGAGGACATGTGAAACTCTCGGAATTACTCAGGCTGCCGAAAATCACCGCGGACGACATCAAGAAAACGGAGGAGTACGCGCAGGTCCGGGACCACGCCGGGGAGGAGGCTTCGGTCCTGGCGTGCCGGATGCAGCTGCGCGGCAGCGTGAACAGGGCGGTGGATTCGGCTGACCTGGCCGGCCGGCAGCTCACTGCGTTCGGCGCCATGAGGAAGCTCGCGGAGCGCGCGCCGCTGCTTTCGTGGGTCCCGTCCGGACCGGGCGGCAACAACGCGTTCGTCCGGCTGATCGACGGTGATTCCGACACGTTCCCGTTCGACGACCCCTCGACCACGGTGAACTGCTGGGAGGTGATCCTGCTCGCGGTCATGCTGGACGGCCAGATCACCGGGACGCACAACCTGCGGGTGGCCTACGGCGAACGGCCCCGCAACTTCGAGGCGGAGTTGACCACGCGGCTGATGGGCGGCGTGCTGCTCCCCTACACCGGCAGGACCGTCGGCACCCCGATCGCGGGCGACATCGTCCTGTTCGACGGCTTGGGGCACGTGGTGATGGCGACCGGCGTCCACACCGAAGGTCCGATGATCAGCCCTCAACACCCGACCGGGGCGCAGGTCATCAGCTTCTGGCCCGCCCCGCTGCAGAAGTCGTTCGGGCCGGGTGCCCGGACGACGGTCGGCTACACGACCATCGAGGCACTCCTGGCCTGGTACGACGACAACAACAGTCCCCGGCCTTCGGTGACGTTCGGCTCGCCGGACTGGTCGATCCTCAACTGAACGGCCCCAGGCCGTGGGTCCTGCCGCACGACGCGACCGACGGCCCGGAGTTCGCACGGGTGTCGGTCAGCAGAACCATCTGACGCGGCACAACGTGCCGTGGCGTCGTGCGGCGGGTGTGGACGGGGACGGGTGCGGGCGGCGGATAAACGCGCACCGGGTACACGACCGGCCCGGCTAGCGCTGCCGCCACGGGCACACCAGCGCCCGCACCCGCCCCGACGACGCACCCCGCACCCTCTACCTCCGCGACGACCACCTACTGGCCCGCATCGCCGACCACCTCACGTGGGCGGGCATCGCCGAAAACCCCACACCCGAGCAGACCGCTCGGCTCGTCCACGACCGCCGCCTGGCCTTCCGCTGCGACGCGAACACCGTCACCCTCCTCGACCGGCCCGTCGTAGCACCGCCACCACGACCGGAGACGAGGACCACTGAGCGGCCTTTGACTGGACCGGCAGGGCCCAGCGTCCACACCGAACCGTCGCCGGTCGACCCGCTTGAGGACGTGAACGTCACCGGCCGACTCGTGCTTGGTCTGTGCTTCGAACCCGCCGAGGCGGAGCCGTCACGTCCACCCTCCGATCTTCGGAGCACCACGAGAGGCTCACAGCCCTCCGAACGCAACGACGACGCCCCCGTCTGCGCTTCGGGCAGCGTCCTCGATACAGCACACGACCACCCCGCGGAACAGCACATGACAGTGACTCCAGCACCCTCGCGGCCGAACGTCGTTGCCCGTTCGCGCCGGTCATCGGGCACCAACAGTGGCAGTGCGGCGATCGGGCTTCGACCGGTGCACCGCCTGCCATGGGTGCTTCGACGGTTACGGCGTGGAGGTGATGGAGAGGGCGACGACCCCGTAGATGCTGGGCACCGTCCCCATGCCCAGCGTGCACAGCGTGACGGCGGTGGATGGTCCGGTGATGGTCTGGACGACCGAGTCGCCGGCGAACAGTCCGGCGGTGACGTTGCCGGTGATGGTGACGACCAGTGCGGCGCCGGCGGTGGTGACGGTGGTGCTGCCGGAGATGGTGGAGGTCTGACCGGTGTTCCAAGTGATGGTGAAGGTCAGCGGGGCCGAGGTGACCAGGTCCAGGCACGACAAGGCCGGGTAGGTGATGGTGGCGCTGCGGGAGCCGGAGGTCAGCTCCGGCACGCTGGTGGAGGTGCACGGTCCGTATTGGGTGGACGCGGTCACCGTCGTCGGCCCGGGGGTGAGGGTCAGCGGCGGGCTGAAGGATGCGGTCTGGCTGCTGGTCGGCAGGCAGGTCACGTCCAGCGCGCCCGCCGTGGCCGGGGTGGCGAAGGCCATCAAGCCCAGGACGGTGGCCGCCGTGGTGAGGAGACCGGCCATGACTGTGCGTGAACGCATTTGTCGCTCCGGGGTGAGGTGCGCGGGAATCCGAAGGCGACATGAGTTCGCCCGTCCTGTGGATCGGCCACTCTGATCGGTCCGTCACTTGTTCATGGCTTCTGGGTGCACATCGGCCAAAATGGCGCAATCGACGTGGCGCCTATCCGTCGAATGACACTTTGCGTGCCACCGGCACGTATCAAGAGCTCAACCGTATGGAGCCTTGACCGAGCACAGGCGGCTCAAGGACGCACATTTCGGTAATGGTCGGATGTCGACGGTCTTCGGTCACGGCCCGGCGCGGCTAACAAATCCAGGCACCTGGACGGCTCGGTCGGGATGGATTCCCTGCTTCTGCTGCCCCTACGGGCGGCGGGTGGTGCTGGGGGTCGACGGAAAGCACCATTACGCCACCGACTGGCGAGCGGACCCGGACGTCTACGCCAGACCATGCGCGTCGAGCGCGAGATCAAGCTCAGCGGCGACGAGGTCTACCGGTTCGGTGCCGCCGAATTCGCCGACGACGAGCAGGCAGGCGCCGTCGTCGTCGAGATGCCCTCACATCGGGCGCCGTGGTCGGTGGTCGACTTGCGAGGATGATCCGTTGACCAGCGACAACGTCCTGCCTTCCAGCTCTAAGGCGTCCGTGATCGCGACGTGGACCAGCGAGTTCTCCGATCACAGTGCCAAGGTCACCACTCTGGCCGATGCCGAGCTGGCCTACTTGCTGACGCGCCGTTGCTCTTCGAACCGCGGAGGAGCGACAATCAACGGCGCCCCGGTAGTGCGCCGTGCCAGCCTCGTCCACTCCTGGTCCACCATCCGCCCGGTGCGCATGTCACCGGGTCTGATCGACGCTTCGGCGCCGAGCATCCGCTGCACGACGTTGATGCCGGGTTGGTCGAGGCAGAACAGCGCTGCGCAGCGAGTGCCGGATGGTGGGCCGGTGTACGAAGTCGAGCAGCAGCGTGCTGCGCCCGGAACTCGGCCGGCCTCCGATTGCGGTCGATCGTGTCCTGAAGCCAGTCCTCCAACACCATCGACGGTGCCATGTCGACCTGCCGGACGTCGGGCCGCCGGCGGGTGGTTCGGCGTCGCGTGAGCAGCAGCCTGGTCTGCTCGGAGACGCTCGTCGTCCCGGCCTGTCGTGGAACGCCTCGATTCAGGCTCGGCACGTCGTCGCCGATCGGGGCTTCAGCCGGGTCTCGGAGTCCAGCGTCACGGCCGCTTCGTGATTGCCGATCAGGCCGCCGCGAGTCAGGTTCGCCGACCCCACCCACACCTCTGCGTGGCCGTCGGGAAGTGGAGGTAGTAGGTGTTGGCGTTCTGGAACTCCTCGGGGTCCACCACGACCCGCAGCACGGCCCTGTCCCCGTAGGGCGCAAGAAGCTCGTTCAGCCGGACGAGTGCGTCCGGGTCTGCTTGGTCCGGCGTGCCGCCGTGACGACCAGCACCCGGCCCTCTCGGTCGAGCAGCCCTAGCAGGTGCTGTGCGACGGTGTCTGCGTCGGCTTCGGCCCCCAGGAGTCGTCATCGCGCGCGGACAGGGCGACGGCACCTTCCGGCAAGGCTGAGCTCGTCCTCAACGACTGCGGCAGCGCCCAGGGCTGGAAGGCCGAGAAGCGCTTCCGGTTCCTCGCCGACGTCACCGGCGACGGGCGCCTCGACATCGTCGGCTTCGGAGGCCCTGGGTGTACCAGGCCCGCAACCTCGTCCGCCGCGTCATGACCCGGTAACCACCCGACGATCTCCACAGCCGTGGCCACCGGTACACCGGAACCATGCCCTGATTCCACGGCAGGCGGAGTGGAACCGCGATCGGCTCAGGTGCCGTCGCGCGCGTTGCAGCCAGCCGCATGGCTGACGTCGGCGCGGCGGTGGAGGCCGCGGTCCGGTTGCCGTCCGATCATCTCGTTCGAGTGGGAAACGGAGCACTGGAGAGTGGTAGGAGGCGTCGGGCATAGAAGGAAGGCAAGCGGCTTCGAAATCATTTTGCGGCGCCCGTCCAGCGGGTCGGGCGACGTACAGCGGGAAGGGTGCCATGAGCGATCGGGTCATCGACATCTACGCGGACAAGGGGTGGCAGGACACCGGCTTCGAGTTGCCCGCACGTGCCGCCGACACCGGGTGGAGCCTGAGGGCGGAGGGCACGTGGTGCTTCGACACCTCCGCAAGGGACTACGCCACCCGTGACGGCGACGCGCGCAAGCCGGGCGACACCCGGTTCTACGACGCGAGCACGGCGGGCCGCACCGAGTACCTCTACCACGGACGGCTCGGCCAGGTGGGTCAGTTGATCGGGCGGTGGGGCCGAAACGGCCGGCCGTTCATCGTCGGCACCTACGCCAACCTGGAGTTCGTCGGACCGGAGCAACCCGAGCCCTCCATGCCGCCGGGTACGGCGGAACTCATGGCGCGGATCGAGTTCATCGAAGCGCTCGCCGCCAGGCCGGAGGTCGTCTCGGCGAGCACGATCACCTACCTCCGGGCCACCGACGACCACATCTATGCCCTGTGGCGCAGCGTCTACCCGGACAGCGGTTTCTGGACGACCAACGATCTTCCCGACAACTACACCCTGGGCATGGACGCCGAGGAGGACTTGACCATCGCCCACCTGCCCCCGGCGGAGCGGTGGAAGGCCATCGACAGGCTCATTCCCCAGCAGGACCCACCCGCGCCGCCCCCGGTGGCCGAGGTCGAGCCCGACAGCGGTCCGCGCACCCTGTGGCTGGCGATGAACAACGACGAGAACGGCTTCCACAACAGCGACGGCCACCTGGTCGTCTCCATCAAGTCCTACGACCGCAGCCGGCGAACCCAGTACAACACGGTGAAGCAGCGTTGGGAGTACGAGGACGGCACACCCGTCAAGCCCGACGCCTCGATGGTGTAGGCCGGATTCCCGAGGCGTTCTCGTTGTTCTGGGCGGGCTGCGCGTCTACCCACATCTCGGCGGGCGCCCGACCGGCGGCGGCCCGGGGGCCGTTGGCGATGCGTAGCTTGCCCGCGAGGTAGTCTCTCGCGTTCCACATCGCGTAGACGTTGCCCTCGGTGCCGCCCATCGACAGCACGTAGCCCCAGTGCTGGTGGGGTTCCACCGGCTTGCCGCCGTCGGGTTGGCGCAGCGTGCCACCCCACAACCGGGCGTAGTACCCGAAGACGGCGCGTTCTGCGGCGCGCGAGTGCGGGGTGAAGTTGCTGTCCCGGAACGGATCGCCGACGTTGATGGTGCTGTAGTCGAGGAACCGGCCGAGATCCTTGGCGCCGCGCGCGTTCCCGTCGCCCAGGTTACCGAGGAAGTTGACCTTCTGCTGCGCGAAGTAGTCCGCCAGCCGCCCGAGGCGCTCCTTCCTTCTCCTCGTCGGTGCACTTGTCCTTAGCGGAGAGCGCGAAGTCGTCGTCCGCGGGCGGGTCGATCTCCGTTTCGGGCAGAGCCGAGAGGTCTTCGGTCCTGGCACCTGGTCAGGTACGACAAGAAGACGGTGCACGAGATCCTCAAGGAGGGCTACTACTGCCACGTGGGTTCACCGCCCTCGACCCCGACAGCCCCCCGGACGCGCGGTACGACCTCAAGGCGCCCGCCGTCCTCCCCCGGCTTTACGGCTTCCAGGAGAAGGGCCCGCCCGACAACCCCACCGGCGTCGTCTACCTGCACGGTTCCCACGACTCACGGATGACCCGGTTGATCACCCCGAAGAACGGGGGAGCCGGGCCGGTGCCGCGGAAGATGGTCTGCCTGGCGGTGACCCACGTGGACGCCCTCGTGCTGGCCCGCTCGACCCTGCACAACGCCGTGGCCTACCGCTCCACGGTGGTCTACGGGCACGCCGTCCTGGTCGAGGACCCGCGCGAGAAGGAGGAAGCCCTCCGGGTGATCACCGAGCAGGCGGCCCCCGGCCGCTGGGCCGACTCGCGCCCGCCCAGCGCCGACGAGCTGGGGTGGACGGCGATCACCCGAGTCGAGATCGAGCGCGCTTCAGCCAAGGTCCGCACCGGTGGACCGGCCCCCGACAAGGCCGACGGCGGGCACTGGGCGGGCGTGCTGCCCATCCTCCCGGCCACCACGACCAGGTCCCAGGTGCGTTCCGCAGCACCAATCACCCCCCCGCCCGGACATCGGCACCCCGACAGGACTACGCGTCCGTCTCAGATGGAGGGAGCGCCCGGTGAGCCGTCGGGTGGTGGTGGCCCCTCCGGGGTTGGGGTGATGGTGATGTCCGCGCCGCCCCGGATACCGGAATGAGTGGACCAAGGATCACCTCAGATCGCGGCCTCGGTCCGCGATCGTCTCATCCGCGATAGTCGTCCACCGTACGATCGGAAGCCTGCGCAGGTTCACAGTCGAACCCCCTGACCGTATCCACGACGCCGAAGCCGGACTCGCAGTAGTAAGTCACCGGCGCACCGAGCATCCGACCTTCGATCGTGAACGCTTCCACGATCGGACCGGTGTGCTGGGGCGAACATTGCGTGCCTTCGAGGACCTCATCGTCCGCCCAGTGCAGGTCTTCGCACGTGAAGTGCGACTGGTACTCCTGGACACCGGCGGTGTAGGTCGTCGCCGAGGCGGACATCGGCACGGCGACGACCATCGCGCAATTCAGCGCAACGGTCCATCCGGCGATGCGACGGGTGAGTCGACACGTGATCATCGCTGCCTCCCTCGTGAACGGAGTGGGACACCGAAGCAGCTTTCGGCGCTTCGCCGAACGTGCTCCACCAACAGCGAAACACGACCGCACAGCCCACCGCCGCCGGTACAAGCGGTCATCACCGGCCAGGGGGACCACAACCACCCGCTGACACCGCGACGAGCCACCAACCGGATGACCCGGTCTCGGAATGTCATGGGAACTCGACCCATCACGGATCGAACGCGATCTTCTTCCCGTGGGTTGAACCTTTCGGTGTGCAGGCCGTGCTGTTGCAACCGGTGCGCGCGTCGCCAGCCGGCGGTACGGAGGTTTCCCGCGATGTGGAGCGGAGGCGGCGCAGGCCGCTCCGGGCGATGTTCCGCTGCCTGTTTCCCAATGGGTGTCCCACAGTGGTCGCCGTGCTGTTCCGGGCCTGGCCGGCAATGTAGGTCCAGCGCCCGGTCCCAGTGCCGCGAGGCGGCGTCGTCCAGGTTGCGCCGCCGTGGCGTGCTCGGCGGCGGAGGCCAGGTGGGGCCACTTCTCGTGGTCCAGCTCGGGGTGGTTGACCAGCTGATCGAAGGCCGCGCCGTGGACCGACATGTCCGGCTTCTCCTGGCGCGACGCGCGGTTCGCCGAGTTCCGCAACTCCGGCGACGGCGCGGGCACGGGCGACGCGGCCGACTGCCCGCAGCTCACCGCCGACCATGGACACCACGAGCCCCGCCCCGGTGGAGCACGCTGGGTGGCGCCCACCGGACCCGATCGGCGGCCACGGTTGCGGGAAGCACGAAGCCCGGAACGGGTTGTCGCGAACCGATTCCGGGCCCTCGGCATGAGGTGGGCTGTGCTTGTCGGGCGAGCTTCGCCCCGCTGCGCGAACGAGTCGATCAGCTGGCATCGACGACGGCACGTGCGATCGGCCTTCAGTCCAGGCCGTTGACCATGACACCTCCTACGACTACTACACCAGCACGCCCGTCCTCGCCATCCCGGTACCGGCCGGGAACAACCTGGTCGTCGCCGAAGAAGCTGGCCATCGTCAACGGCAAGAAGTTCGACTTCGGCTTCACCCTGCACTGGCGGTGGACCGCCTGGGGCCCCGGCGGGCTCACGCGGGTCTGAAGTTGATGTTCACCGCGGCAGGTAGCGCGGTGGCCGCCCGGCGTCGGCCGCCTGTTCGAACGCCGCCGCCAGGCGCAGCACCTCCGCGTCCTCGTCGCGGACCGCCATCGACGTCAACCCCACCGGCAGGTCGCCGACGAAACCCGCGGGCATGGTGGCCGTTCGGGTAGCCCGACACCGCAGCGGGCGACGAACCGACCACGGAAGCGGCGCGCTCCGAGAGCGGCCACGCCGGCGAGTGGTTGGTGACACGATCACGGCCAACCGGTGCGCGGCAAGGACTTCGTCGATCGACTGCCGCGCCGTCGCCGTCAGCCGCTGCTCCGCGTACCCGGGATCGGTCACCGGTGGCGCGTCGCGGGCCAGTAGGAAGGTCTCCTGGCCGAACTCGGCCAGCTCGACCGGGTCCTGCTCGTTGGACGGGATCAGCGTCCGTGGCGAACTGCCAGCGGACTTGGCGTTGCTCGGTGTTGGTCATGAGTTGCCAGGCGGCGAGAGCGGCGTTGAGGGTGTCGAGGTCGCTGATGCGGCGGTCGAGGCACTGCCCCAGGAGCGCGCGCACGTCTCGAAGCGAAGGGATTGGCCGTTCTCTCCGCGTGACACCGACCGGCGAACCCGCGCCGATGCGCCCGAAATCCGACCGGAGCCGAGTTGCCGCGACGACGGCAGGTTGCCATCGAGGCTGGGCGAGCGACTGCCCACGTGATCGCGCAGCGGACGTGGCGTGCCTGGAAGCAGCCGCGACGAGACGCGGCTGATGTCGGCGATGGCACGATCAGACGCCAGCGAGCCGGGTCCAGCACCTCCGACGGGCTGCAACGGGTGATCACCCGATCAGCCTGGCGCGGCCTGCATACGAGTCGGAATCTCAACCGCCGGGTGTGAAGTGATACGGGGTCAACTTGCGCACGGTGGTGAAGCCCAGCCGGACTGCGGTCGGCCGACTGGTGGGCAGGGTCTCGCTGTACAGGTAGCGGTAGCCGCGGTCGACGGCGAGACGGGCGTGGCGTCCCAGCAGCATGCGGTGGAGCCCTCGGCCGCGCCAGGACGGCAGGGTTGCGGCTCCCCAGGTCGAGGCGAAGTCGGTACCGGTGTGGAACCGGACCCAACCGGTGGCGACCACTCGGCCGTCCGCGCTCTCGGCCACGAGGACGGTGCACGGGTCGACCTCGTCGACAACCCAGTGCTCCAGGGCCGAGGGCAGCCAGTGCCACGGGGCGTCCCGGGCAGCCTCGGCCAACTGCCGCACGCGGTCGAAGTCCTTGCGATCGGTCACTTCGCGCACCCTGACGCCCGCGGGCAGCGCGACGGTCGCCGCGGCCGCCACATCCGCGGCCCGACCGATCATCAGCGTCACCTCCTCGCCGACCCGGAACCCGGCTGCGCGCAGCCGGACGGGCAGATCCTCAGGTAGGCCGTCGTGGTGGTTCCACTTGATGGGCAGCCCCAGTTCGGTGGCCCAGGCGCACTGGTCGGCGATGAGCGCGTCCAGGTCCGAGCCGCGCAACCCTCGGAGATCGGCACGCACGATGATCCCTCCCACGCCCGGCAGGTGCTTGCGCAGCACCGGCCCCACGCGCTCACCGATCACGGCGGGGTGCCCCATGCTGTTCCCGCGGCCGGAGAACCCCCGAGCCCGCATCTGCCTACGACGCAGTGTCGCCAACAGAGCCGCATCGTCCTCCATGACGCGCATGGAACCACCGCTGATCCCGCTCGTCCGCCGCCGGACGGTGTTTCACTCGGAAGACGAACCGATCGAGTCCGATCCACCCAGCCCCGTGGCGCGGTATGCGATTGCGGTGCAACGCCGGTCGGTGCGAGCGCACCGCTCCTGCCCGCTGCCTGCCACGCTTCAACCGAGTTCGTTCGCGGCCACTTGCGTTTGCTCGCACGTTCGCCAGTTCGATGCGCGGAGTCCGCCGGACCGGATACACGTCGGCGGCTGCCATCCGCTGTCGGGTTGTCGGTCCGGCGAGGGCGGTCGGACCCCTCACGATCCCCCTGTGGGGTGTCAGAATTCTGCGCTGGCCGCTGAGCTGCGGTGATCGCGCACCACGAACCGCGGGGGCATGATCATGAGGTGTGGCATTACGACTGCTGCACCTGATCTTCGTCCGGCTCGGTGGTTGGCTGGTCCTGCTCGGCCGGTCCACTGCGGCCAAGGACGTCGAACAGCTGGTGCTGCGGCACGAGGTCGCCGTGTTGCGCCGGTCCACTCCCCGCCCGCGGCTGGACTGGACCGATCGCGCGGTGCTCGTCTTTCTCGTGGTCGAGGTCGCCACGCGCTACGTCCACATCCTCGGCACCACCACCAACCCCGACGGGGCATGGACCGTCCAACAAGTCCGCAACCGGGACCTCGACGACCGAGCCGATGACTTCCGGTTCCTGATCCGCGACCGTGCCGGTCGGTTCACGGCATCGTTCGACGCCGTCCTCGCCGACACCGGTATTCAGGCCGTGAAGGTCCCGCCACGCTGCCCGACAGCGACTTGCTACGCCGAGCGGTTCGTCGGCACCGTCAGACACGAGGTCACCGACCGACTGCTCATCATCAACGACCACCACCTGCGGTCGGTGTTGAACCGCTATGTGTCCCACTACGACCACCGTCGACCCCACCGAGCGCGACAGCTCACGCCACCACGACCGGACCGTCCCATCCCGCAGTCGAGCGGCACGTCGGTACGCCGTCAATCCGTCCTTGGCGGTCTTGATCAACGAGTACGAACCCACAGCAGCCTAACGCCCAGGTCGGACAATATGGCCAACTTCTGGACCCCACAGGAGGCGCGGCAGGCGAGCGATGAGGAGGCCCTGGAGTCCTGACCGGCCTGCCACCCCGTCCCGCCGCTCGACCCGGGCCGGATGCCGGCCGATGCTGCGCACAGGCGACGTCCACGAATCGGTCGAGCTCGCCCGGACCGGGCAAACGAACGAGGAGTGAACCGGTGATGTCCGGCCGGCCAGGCGTGGGAACGGTGGTGCGATGCGCGTCACCGTACTGAGCGGTGGGTGACGCTCGTGTCGCTTCGGAACTCCGAACATCACAGGCGGCCGTAGCGACGTGGACACGGCCGACGCCTCAGCAGGGCCGACTGCGGAGAGCACTTCGGCTGGTTCGCCACTTCCGAACGGCGATATGTCGAGACGTCGATTCGGTCTCCGAAGGCCCTCCCGGATCTGCGCCGTTCAGTATTTCGGTCTCGGCTACGTGGTGAGGAATGAACGGCGGCTGCAAGCAGTGAGGTGGTTTCTCCCTTTGTCGTCCGGGTGATGTGTTCGACGTGCCCCGCAGGGCGGGGCGCCGGAGCGCCGCCCCGCAGGGCGTCCTCGCGGACGGGTTGCGGTTGGCATCACGTCCAACCGGACGGCGGCGGGTCAGCGGTAACCGCAGGCGGCAGGGTCGCCCGACGCCATGTTGCGGGCCCCCCACTCGTTGAGCGGCTCCAGCGCCGCGTTCAGCGAGTGTCCCAATGGCGTCAACGAGTACTCGACCCTGGCGGGCACCTCGTCGAACTCCTCACGGCGGACGAGGTTGTCCGCCTCCATTTCCCGCAAATGCTGGTACAGCATCTTTTCGCTGATTCCCGGAACGAGTCGCCTCAATTGGCCGAAGCGCTTGCTCTCATCGGCGATGGCCCAGATTATAAGGACCTTCCACTTGCCTGCGATGAGGTCCACTGCGGCGTCCAATCCGCAGACGTAGCTCTTGGTCTTCACGTTCATCCCCTGACATCGTGGTAAGTACTTACCTTCCCGTAAGTACTTGTCCGCCCATGAACACCAGATACTGTAACGAGAGTCGGAGCACTGCGTAACGGTCGCTGCGGGTGACGCCGAGGATGCCGGAGTGTGGAGAGTCGATGAGCGGCAGCAACACTGGGTGTCGGTACGCTCCCGTCGTCGGATCGCCTCGCTCGCGGAGGCGTTCCGGGTGGGGGCCCACGTGGCCGGCGGGGATGCGAGCCTCGTGTGGTGGACTCCCGCGATAGGAACTCCTCTGCTGGTAGCAGTACCTTCCAGCCGGCTCGCGCGGCAGCCGTAGGAGCACTCGCCGCCGGCACCACCCCGATCTCCGGTTTCGAGCCCTCGTCCGGTCAGACCGATGTTAGCAAGGCACCCTCGGTCGGGATGGATATTCGAGCGCCGACGGGCTCTGCGCCTCGAACGGCACGACTCCGAATTTTCACCCATTCGGGCGATTGGGGCCTGAACGGGCGACTCAGTGTGTCCGGGAGCGTCAAGTCATTCCTTGGGCGGCGTGGTCACCCTATCCGCTGGTACGGCTTCGGAATTACGCGACGTGGTCACCGAGTGTCTTGCGAGAGCGTTGTTCTGACAACCGTGACCTACGCAGTGGGCGTGGTAGGCTGAATTCGCAGTCCGGTCGCTTCGATGACCGTTGACATTGACGGACGAGCACCGCGACCGCAATGACCCTTTCTTTGGGACGTGTCCGGCGCCACACAATCGGACCGTCGCGCAAGGTCGGGCACGCGGCGACCACAGGGGCCGCATGGTGGTCGGACACGACCACCGGAAGACGAATCGTAGGCTTGGGGGACACGATGCGGTTTCAGATGTTAGGCCCGCTAACGGCATTAGACCACGACGGCCACCCGGTCCCGCTGGGAGGGGCCCGGCAGCGCGCCACCCTCGGTCTGCTGCTGCTGCAGGCCAACCAGGTGCTTGCCACCAGTCAGTTGTTGCGGGCGCTGTGGCCCGGCGATGACGCGCCGACGTCGGCGCGGAAGATCCTGCAGAACGCGGTCTGGGGGCTGCGCACGGTTTTCGCGGCCCACGAGAGCGGGCGGGATGGAGCACCCAGCCTGGTGACGCAGCCGCCCGGCTACACGCTCCGGCTCGACGCCGAGCAGGTCGACCTGCACCGCTTCACGCGCCAGGCTTGCGACGGTCAGGCGCTGCTCGCGAGTGGTGAACCCGCCAAGGCGACGAAGGTGTTGCGCGAGGCGCTGTCGCTGTGGCGCGGCCCGGTGCTGGCGGACCTGGTCGAGGCCGGCGTCAACTGGCCGGAGCTGACCGCGGTGCAGCACTCCCGGCTCGACGCGATGGAGAACCTGTTCGAGGCCGAACTGGCTTGCGGACGCCATCACGCGGTGCTGGGGCAGTTGCAGGCGATGGTGGAGACCGAGGTGCTGCGTGAGCGGTTGTGCGGCCAGCTCATGCTCGCGCTCTACCGCTGCGGACGGCATGCCGACGCGCTCACCGCCTTCACCAGGACGCGGGCCGCGTTGGCGGACCTCGGCTTGGAGCCGGGTCACGGCCTGCGCGCGTTGCAGCAGGCCATCCTCACCCACGACCCGGCGCTCAACCCGTCCGAGCGGATCGAAGTGGCGTCGACCGAGGCGGAACCGGTGGTGCCCGCCGCCGGACCGGTCCCGCCCGTTCCGGCGGCTCTGGAGCCGGGGCGCGTCCCACTCGCCGATCGGCCGGCCGAGCCGACGGGACCCAAGGTGAGGCGCGAACGGCAGACCGTCAGCGTGCTGCTGATCCGGGCGCGCCCCGCTGTGGCCCAGGGTGTCATCCCAGCGCAGCGGATGGATGTCCACTTCGACACCATCGCCGTCGATGTCCGCCGGGCCGTGCAGGCCAAGGGCGGACTGATCCTGGCGTCGATCGGCTCCATCACCGCCGTGCTGTTCGAAGCGACGCAGGACGGCTGCCACGCCGAGCGCGCGGTCCGCGCGGTGTCCGGATTGGCCGACGTTCTCGACACCGGCGCGGAACCCGCTGTGCGACCGGAGGTCACCGCCGCCATCGTCACGGGCCAGGCCACCGTCCGGTACTCGCGCTCCGGTGAGGCGGTGGTGGTGGCGGGCATGTTGGTCGAGCGAGCCCAGTGGCTGCTGGCCGACGCGCCGGCGGGCGACATCAGGGTGTGCGAGCGGACGTTGTGGATGACCAGGTCGCTCTTCACGTACCGAGTCGCCCGGGATGGCGAGTCGGCCAGCCTGGGCGACGTCGGCGACGCGCAGGCGGGCAACGCGCTGCCATTCGCGGACCGCGAGCGTGAGATGCACCTGCTCGCGGGAATGCTCGACCGGGTCCGCCACCGTGTCCGACCGCACCTCGTGACCATCCTGGGCGACGCGGGCATCGGCAAGACGCACTTCCTGGCGGAACTCGTGCGCCGCCTGGACGAGGACGACGATGTCACCGTCCTCTCGGGACGGATCCCGGTCCGAGGCGCGGACGACCCGCTGGCACTTCCGAGCCAACTCGTCGGGGACTGCTGCGGCATCGAGCCGGGGGACTCCTCCGTCACGGTGTCGGCCAAGTTGTCGTACGTGCTCGATCAGGTGGCGTCGGACGACGAGGAGTTCCGGTGGCTGCGCTACTGGTTGCGCTACTGCGTAGACCCGCAGCGCGACGGGGCCGCCGGCGCACACGTCACCGAGGTGCTGAGCGCGTGGCGGCTGTTCGTGGAGAACCTCGCGCTCACGAAGCCCGTGATGATGGCGGTGGATGACCTGCACCTCGCCCACCCGGCCGTGCTCGACGCGGTGGAGGCCCTGGTCGAGACCATTCGTGCGGTGCCGCTGCTCGTGGTCGCCACCGCGCAGCCGCGCCTCCTGGACCGCAGGCAGGACTGGGGTGGTGGCAAGCGGCACGCCGCGACCATCACCCTGGACCCGGTCTTCGGTGACGGCGCGGAGCGGGTGGTCGGACTGCCGGGAGCCATCAGGACGCCCCGCCTCGTCCCCGTGGACCCCATGGTCGAGCAAGAGCTGGATTACCTGGCCCGTTGACCTGGGAGCGCGGTGGTAGTGGTGATCGTGCCACCACCACCGCGCTCCAGCGTCGGCGAGGTGCCGAACGACGGCACCGCGCACCCGGGCCGTACAGGCCTGGGTACGCGGTGCCGTGAGATGACCCTTACGGGGGAACGCCTACAGCGGGATCGTCTCCAGGGCGATGGGGCGGTCGACTGCCATGATCCACTTGCCGTCCGGCTTCCGGACCAGGACGTCGGTGCAGATGCCGTTGATCCGCACCGGCTTGCCGTCGTCACCGGTGATCTCCAGGCGGAAGTCCACCACGATCAACGACGTGTGCCCGCCGGCGACGTAGGCGTACTTCACGGTGGAGTCCAGTTTGGGGTTCCGCGCCAGCAGCTCGGTGATCGCGGCGGTCCGGTCCGCGCCGGTGCGCGGGGCGCCGGTGAGGTTCGAGATGGCGTCGTCGCGGTAGAGGCTGTCGAAGATGGCGCCCTTGCCGGAGTTGAAAGCCGCGAGGAAGACCGCGTTCTGCACCTCCGGGTCGTCGGTCAGTTCGAGGTTGTCCAAGTCCACTTGCGCCGTCATGGGCGACTTCTCGCTTTCTGTTCGTCGGTGGCTCGTGCCCGGTCCCGTCGGACGGGGCCGGATCAGAGGAAGTAGTTCTGCGGGTCGAGCCCCAGCAGGACGCGGCCCTGGACCTCGAGGCTGGTCGCCGCGTTCAGCAGACCGTGCTGGGCCATGCCCTGCACGTCGCGCTGGAACCGCTGGAGGGGGACGTTGCGCGCGATCACGGTGGCGCCGCTGGCGCTGTAGAGCAGGTCCACGGCCTCCTTCGCCATTTGGATGGCGAAGGCGCTCTGGCCGCGGATGTCCGCGCGCTCCTCCCACGTGGGCTGCACGCCCTCGTCGGCACGGCGCTGGATCAGGGCAACCATGCGTTCGAGCATGGCGTCGGCCGCGGTGATCTTGTTCGCCGCGGTGGCGAGCTGCACGTGGGTCAGCGGATGCGCGCTCTGGTCGGTCCAGCTCGAGTAGGAGATGCCGCGACCGGCCAGTCGGCCGAGGAACAGGTCGTACGCGCCGCGTGCCATGCCGACGAACGCGGCCAGCGACTCGGCCAGCACCAGCGGGTAGAGGCAGTAGTTGCGGCCGGTCGCGCCGGTGTTCGACCGGTCGTCCAGCGTGCCGAGCACGGCCCTCTCGGCGTCCGCGACCCGGTGCGCCGGGATGAAGACGTCCGTCGCGGTGCTGCTCACGCTCCCGGTGCCGCGCGCGGCCGAGACGTCCCAGTCGTCGGCGAGGGTCATGTCCGACAGCGGCACCAGCGCCACAGCCTCGCCGACCGGACCGTCCGGCCCCTCGACGATGGCGGCCATCATGTTCCAGTCGGCGGCCTTCGAACCGGTGTTGAACCGCCAGGTGCCGTTGAGCCGGTAGCCGCCGTCGACAGGGGTCAGCGTGCCGCCTGGCGTGAACCCGCCGGAAACACGGACCGCACCCGACCCGAAGATCTCCTCTTGGGCCTTGTCCGGGTACAGCGACACCATCCAGGCGGTGCTCACCCACACCATCGACACCCATCCGGTGGACGGGCACCCACGCGCGATCTCGGTCAGCACCGCGGCCTTCTCGGCCAGCGGCAGGTCCAGACCGCCGAACCGGCGCGGCACGGCCATCCCGAACACGCCGGCCTTCTCCAGCAGGTCGATGTTCTCCTGCGGGAGCCAGCCGTTCGCGTCCGCCTCGGCGCCGTTGGCGCGCAGCGTCGGGACGAGGTCCCGTACCGCTTCCAGAACCGCCGGCCGGGCGTCTTCGATCGTGGTCACCATGCCTCCTCGGTCGTGCTTCCGCACGGGTATGCCCGCGGTGTCGTCCTGGTTCGGTCGCCGGCGTCGAACGCGTCGCACCTCGGCGCTATTCGCCGGCCAGGCTTCGACGCTTGCCGACAAAGCTACCGAGGCGCATACCGCACGTGTCCAATACGCAATCACTGCTCGGTAACCACGCAGGTGGCGGGACTTCGCGCGGACCCGATGACCAGCCGATTACCCGGCGGTTACCAGTCCCCGAACCAGTCGCGACCGTCAATGAGCAAACGGTGGAAAATACTTCGCCCGCGATCTCGAACAAGTTCGGACACGCTGCTTCACTGGTGGCCATGACGACGACCGGAAAACCCATCCTGGTGCTCGGTGGAACCGGCAAGACCGGAAGGCGGGTTGTTGCGCAGCTCCGTGCCCGCGGGTTCAGCGCGCGCGCCGCGAGCCGCAACGGCGAGACGAAGTTCGACTGGCACGACGAGAGCACCTGGGACGCGGCCCTCGACGGGGCCGGCGCCGTCTACATGGTCGACCTGGTCGACGAGGCGGTGGAGTGGGATCCGGCGGTGTCGGTCCGGTCGTTCTGCAAGAAGGCCGTCGCCGCCGGCGTCGAGCGTCTGACCCTGCTGCAGGCCCGTACCGACGAGGAGGCGGGCGGCAAGTCGCTGACCGGCAGCGAGGACATCGTCCGCGCGTCGGGCCTCCGGTGGACCATCCTGCGGCCGACGTGGTTCACCCAGAACTTCGACGAAGGCGTGCTGCTGGACGGCATCCTCGCGGGGAACCTGCGGTTGCCCGCGGGTGACGGCCTCGAACCGTTCGTCGACTGCGAGGACATCGCCGAGGTCGCCGTGGTGTCGCTGACCGAGGAGGGCCACGCGGGTCAGGTCTACGAGTTGACCGGCCCGGAGCTCATCACCTTCGGCCAGGCGGTCGCGGAGATCGCCCGCGCCACGGGCCGTGAGATCCGCTACGAGGCCGTCACGCACGAGCAGTACGTCGACGAGCTGGTCTCGTTCGGCACGCCGCGCGAGTACGCCGAGCTGCTGGCCGACCTGATCGGCCAGATCCGCGAGGGCAAGAACGCCTACCTGTCCGATGGGGTGCAGCGCGCCCTCGGCCGCGACCCGATCAGCTTCGCCCAGTACGCCGCGAACGCCGCCGCGAACGGCGCCTGGCGGGTGTGATCCGGGCCGGACGGCCGACCCGCCCGGACCACAGACGAGTACGCACAGGAGGCAGCATGTCTGCGCACACCACCCCGATGCCGTCCCGCGCGGCCGGTAGCGCCGTGGCGCCGGACGTCCTGCGCCGCGTCATGTCCCGGTTCGCCACCGGCGTGGTGGTGCTCACCGTCGGCGGCGAACACATTCGCGGCATGACCGCGAACGCGTTCACCTCGGTGTCGCTGAGCCCCCCGCTGGTGCTGTGCTGCGTCGCGCACTCCGCGGTCATGCACGGCGCGCTCACCGCCACCGGCGCGTTCGGGGTGTCGGTGATGGGCGCGGACCAGGAGCACGTCGCCCGCCACTTCGCGGACAAGCGCCGGCCGGACGGCCGGGCCCAGTTCGAGTCGTTCGGCTGGCACTCGGGGCCCCGCACGGGTGCGCCGTTGATCGGCGGCGCGCTGGCGTGGCTGGAGTGCGAGGTCAGCGCCGTCCACACGGCGGGCGACCACTCGGTGATCGTCGGGACCGTGCTGAGCGGTGACACCGCGGGCGACGGCTCCGGGTTGCTCTTCTACGGGGGCGCGTTCCGGCGACTGGCCCCATTCGACGCGCTCGAGGCCGGCTGACACCCGGTTGGGAGTGCGGCCCGGTGCGCGGGCGGGTCCCCCAGGCCCGCCCGCCCGGGCTCGGCCCGGCGTGCGGGAGGTCGGCCCCCAGACCGGCCTCCCGCACGCTGCGGTCCACTGACCCGGCGGCACGTCGCCTCCCGCCACCGGGCGGTGGTGGCGTGGTCGCCGATCGGGCGTCGCTACAGTGGTCGCACGGACGGTTACCCGCCGTGCACCAACCACTCCCCGATCCCGTCACCGATGAGGAGCACCAATGAACCAGCCCGGCGCGGAGCCGGTCACCGACAGCCCGTACGCGGGGGTCGCCGAGCACGTCGCGCGGTACCTCTCCAGCGACGGGCGGGACGGCCACATGGAGGCGGGCGTCCCGAACCTCGTCCTCACGACCAGGGGACGCAAGAGCGGCAAGCTCCGCCGGACCGCCATGTTCTACACGAAGGACGGCGACCGCTACGTGATCGTCGCCTCTCACATGAGCGGCGGCCCGAAGCACCCCGACTGGTACCTCAACCTGGTCGCGAACCCGGAGGTGCACGTTCAGGCCGGGTCCGAGAAGTTCACCGCACGCGCGCGCACCGCGGGTGCGGAGGAGAAGCCGCGGCTGTGGGCCCTGATGACCAGGCTGTGGCCCGCGTACGACACCTACCAGGCCACCGCGACGAGGGAGATCCCGGTAGTGGTCCTGGAGCGCGTGTAACTGCTGAGGAGACCCATCCCCGAGGGGTGGACGGCAACCGCCGTCCACCCCTCGCGGCATTGTGAGGAGCGCCAAGGGGCCCGGAAGTGGGCCGTCCATTACCGACGATGAACAGCCGGTGGTCGGCGCCCGGTTACGGTCGCGGCGTTCGATGCGGGGACCGGCCCTGCTGCACCGATGCGCTGTCCAATGAGGATTCACCGGTCCCGCTGCGAGTCCCTTCAGGAGGAACGCGTGACCACCGCGCACTACGACGCCATCGTCATCGGAGCCGGCTTCGCGGGCATCACCGCCGCGCGCGAACTCGGCTCGCAGGGCAAGCGCACCTTGGTGCTGGAGGCCAAGGACCGGCTGGGCGGCCGCGCCTACACCGAGACGCTGGCCGGCCACCACGTCGAACTCGGCGGTGCGTGGGTCCACTGGACCCAGCCCCACGTGTGGACCGAGATCACCCGTTACGGCCTGGGCATCGTGCCCGACGAGAAGGCCCTGTTCGCCAACTTCCCGGGCGCCGACGGTCAGATGAAGACCTACCCGGGGGAGGAGGTCCTGACTCGGCAGCAGGAGCTGCTGGAGCGGCTGTTCACCGGTTGGGAGGAGTACTTCGAGCGACCCCACGACCCCTGGTTCCGGCCGGAGAAGCTGGCGGAGGTCGACAAGCTCTCGCTCCGCGACCGCATCCTGGAGCTGGAGCTGTCACCCGAGGACGAGAACCTGTTGTGGGGCTGGGCCTCGGGGGAGTCCGGCGGTCGCAGCGCCCGTGGCGCGCTGACCATGCCCGGCCACTGGTGGGCCATGGGCGGCCTCCAGCTGATCGGTTTCGACGCCATCTTCAACCTCCGGCTGGAGGTCGGCATGCAGAAGCTCGTCGAGCTGATGGCGGCCGACGTCCGAAACAGCGAGCTGCGGCTGGACACCGCCGTCAAGGCGGTGCACGACGACGGCGCCGCGGTGACCGTGACGACGGCGTCCGGTGAGGTCTTCACCGCGTCGACCGCTGTGGTCACCGTCCCGGTGAACGTGTGGAAGAGCATCGAGTTCAGCCCGGCGCTGCCCGAGCCGTACACGCGGGCCAGCACGGAGACCATCGGCGTGCCGAACGCGGTCAAGCTCGCGCTGCACATCCGCGGCGACTTCGAAGGCGCGTTCTACGCGCAGGGCGAGGAGGGGGCGGCGTTCATCGGGCTCTTCCCGCACCGCGTGCTGCCCGACGGCACCCAGCTCGTGGTCGGCTTCTGCGTCGAGGACTGGGTGGACGTCAACGACCCGAAGCAGGTGGAGGAGGCCGTGCGCCACCTGGAACCGAGGGCCGAGGTCCTCGACTACAAGTTCCACGACTGGGGCCGCGACGAGTTCAGCGAGGGCGGCTGGGCGTACCGGCAGCCCGGTCAGCTCACCACCATGCGGGAGATCCAGCGACCGCAGGGTCGGCTGGCGTTCGCGTCGGGTGACATGGCCAACGGCTGGAGCGGCTGCGTCGACGGCGCGATCGAGTCCGGCATCGTGGCCGCGCGCCACATCGCCGGCCTGCTCGACCGGCACTGAGCCGCCGTTCCGGACGCCTTGTCGGGGTTGCGACCACTGACCAATTGGTAAGTACTGACTTTTTTATCAGTAGTTGATCAATCGTCGCCGGCGTGTGATTCTAGCGTCGAAGCACGCGCATCATTCGCTCGCGGAGCTGAACAGGAGAATTCCGCACATGTTCTCTGGCAAGAGGGCCGTGATCACCGGTGGCACCCACGGCATGGGGCTGGCCATCGTGAAGGCGCTGCTCGCGGGTGGTGCCGACGTGCTGACGACCGGCTACAACGAGCGCAACGTCGAGGCGGCGCAACGGGAACTCGGTCCGAAGGCGCACGTCGTGCGCTCCGACACCACGGACCTGGCCGACATCGACGTCCTGGGCAAGCTGGTCGAGGAGAAGTTGGGCTCGGTCGACTACGTGCACATCAACGCCGGCTTCGCCGAGCTCGAACCGTTCGACGCCGTCACCGAGGCGACGTTCGACAAGACGTTCGCCATCAACACCAAGGGTGCCTTCTTCACCGTTCAGCGCCTGCTGCCCATGATCTCCGAAGGCGGTGCGGTGGTCTTCACGACCGCGGTCGCCGACGGCACCGGAACCCCCGGCATGGCGACGTTCTCCGGCGCGAAGGCGGCGGTGCGGGCGTTCGCGCAGGTGCTGGCGGCGGAGCTGCTGCCCAGGCGCATCCGGGTCAACGTGGTGAGCCCCGGGTTCATCAAGACCCCGACCATGGGCGTGGCCACCGCGAGCCCCGAGTACCGCGAGCACTTCGAGATCGAGGGCGCCGCGCTGACTCCGCTCGGCCGCATCGGCACGCCGGAGGAAGTGGCGCAGGCGTCGCTGTTCCTGGCGTTCGGCGCGACCTTCACCACCGGGGTCGAGCTGCCGGTCGACGGCGGCATCGCACAGGGCCTGGTTCCGCTGGGCTCCGAATGAGAGCACCGCTCGGGCCGCGAGAGCCGCGAGCGGAGATCGACAATACAGGTTGCCGAGTATTGCCGGGGCAGACCATTGCCCTGGCAATACGCGGCTGAACTCGCTGTGTGCGGGAAACAGGAACGACGATGGCGACAGTCACCTCATTCACCGAGATCCAGAGCAGGTTCTTCGAGTACATCGCGGACATCAAGTACTGCACGATGATCACGGTGGACAAGAGGAACCGGCCCAGGGCCAGGGTCCTGCTGCCGATCTGGGAGGTGGTGGACGACCGCCCGGTGGGGTGGCTGGCCGCCTACAAGACGCCGGTGAAGACGGCACACCTGGCGCGCAACCCGCACGCCACCTTCTCCTACTGGTCACCGCGCCAGAACGTGGTGCACATCGACACCGTGTCGATCTGGGTCGACGACCCGGAGATCAAGCGCGACATCTGGAACCTGTACCGCAAGGGTTCGCCTCCCACTGTCGGGTACGACCCGATCACGTACTGGAGGGGCGGCCCGGAAGACCCCGAGTACCACCTGCTCCGCATGGAGCCGTACCGAGTGCAGGTCGTCCGCGGGACGGACTTGTCCGCACGCATCTGGCAGTCGGACAACGCGTGACCGTCCCGCCGGCGGCCCCGGTCCGAAGGCCGGCAGGCGACCCGACCGGCGGACGTGACAACCCACAACAGCGACACCGTGAACCATCGGAAGGACAAGTCATGTCAGGGGACAACCGCTCGGCCGCGGGCACCGCGGCGACGAATGAGACGGCGCGGGCCGTCGGTGCCGAGGAGGCCGTGGAGGCACCGAAGAACCCGTTGCGCTGGAAGGCGCTCGCGCTGCTGTGCACGGGCTTCTTCATGGTTCAGCTGGACGCGCAGATCGTGCTGCTGGCGTTGCCGTCCATGCAGGCCGAGATCGGCCTGACCGCCGCGGGCGCGCAGTGGGTCATGAGCTCGTACCTGCTGACCTTCGGTGGCTTGCTGCTGCTCGGCGGCCGTGCCGCCGACATCCTCGGCCGGCGGCGCATGTTCATGGTCGGCATGGTGCTCTTCCTGGTCTCGTCCCTGATCGCCGGTCTGGCCTGGGACCCGACCATCCTGATTCTGGCCCGCGTCGGCCAGGGCATCTCCGCCGCCATCATCTCGCCCACGGCGCTGTCGCTGGTGATGGTCACCTTCACCGACAAGAAGGAACTGGGCAAGGCGCTGGCGATCTGGGCCGCCAACGGTGCCGCGGGCGCCATGGCGGCGCTGTTGATCGGCGGTCCCATCAACGACCTCCTCGGCTGGGAGTGGATCTTCTTCATCAACGTGCCGGTGGCGCTGGTGGTGCTCGCCCTCGCGAAGAAGCTGCTGCCCGAGAGCAAGGTGACGGGCCAGGGCAAGGGCTTCGACCCGCTCGGCGCGCTGACCATCACCCTGGCGACGGTCGCGTTCATCTACGCCGTCGTGGAGACCCCCGTCGCCGGCTGGCTGAGCGGGCAGACCCTCGGCCTGCTGGCCGTGGCCGCCGTGCTGATCGCGCTGTTCATCGTCATCGAGAAGCGGGTCTCCACCCCGATGGTGCCGCTGAGCCTGTTCCGCAGCCGGAACCTCGTCGGCGGCAACGTCGTCATGCTGCTCGTCGGCATGGTGACCTTCGGCGCGGTGCTGATCATCTCGCTGTACGCGCAGCAGGTGCTCGGCTACACCGCTCTCGCCTTCGGCCTCAGCACCGTGATCTACACGGTGATGTCCACGATCGGCTCGCAGATCGGCGCACGCGTCGTCGCCAAGATCGGGTTCCGGACGCTGTCGGTGATCTCGATGGCGCTGATGGCGGTCGGCACCCTGCTGCTGACGCAGGTCTCGGTGGACGGCACCTACTTCGCCGACCTGTTCGGGGGCCTGCTCCTCTTCGGCCTCGGCCTCGGTCTCGGCTTCGTCGGTGTCACCATCGCCGCGCTGGCCGACGTCCCGGCCGAGAACTCGGGTGTGGCTTCCGGCATCAACACCGCGGGTTTCCAGATGGGTGGCGCGATCGGCGTCGCGGTGGCGACCTCGGTGGCGGTCACCTTCACCCGTGGGGCTGACCAGAAGCACGCTCTGAACGAGGGCTTCCAGGCGGGTTTCTGGGCGATGACCGTCCTGGCGGTCGTCAGCCTTCTCGTGGGTCTGGTGCTGTTCAAGACGCCGAAGCCCACGGCGGCTGTCGAGAGCTAGCACACTTCCCTCTCCGTGCGCGGGCGGCCGGCTTCCCCCGGCTGTCCGCGCATCGGTCGCACGGGAGCGCCGACGGTGGCTCGCACGGTCGCCGCCGGCACGGAACGTCCGCGTCCCCTGACGGAGCCGTGCCGGCTCGTGGGCGCTCGCTGGAGGTCGTTCCCGGGCAAAATGGAGGCCGCCGACCGTCCGGTCGGCGGCCTCCTCCCGCGAGCGGGTCAGTTCGGCAGCAGCGCCATTCCGTCGGCCTTGCCGATGATCGCGCACAGTGCGCGCAGGGCCCGGCCGAACTGCTCGATCGCCTCGTCGGAGATCGCCAGCGAGGGCTCCACCCGCAGGGTGTGGGCCGCGCTGGCGGTGGGGAAGACCCGGATGGACTGCTCGCGCAACAGGTACCCGGCCACCAGGTAGCCGATCAGGCCCGCGCGGGCGTTGTCCCGCAGCACCTCCGAGGTCGACCCGGTCAGGTCGTGGAACTCGATGCCCAGCATCAGACCCCTGCCCCGAACCGCCGCGACCACATCGGGGAACTCCGCGGCCACGGCGTCCAGCTCGCGACGCAACCGCCCGCCACGCTCGACGGCCAGCCGGTAAGCCGCGCCGTCGTCCGCCTCCAGCATCTCCACGACCTTGATGCCGATGTGGCAGGACAACGCGTCCTTCGCGAACGTCGAGCTGTGCACCAGCTCGAAGTCGCTGCGGTAGCGGCTCTGCCGAACCAGCAGCGCCGCCGTCTTGGCGATGCCGCCGCCGAGGCCCTTGGCCAGCACGAAGTAGTCGCCGAGCAAGCCGATGCCGGAGGCGGAGAAGAACCGCCCGGTGCGCCCCATGCCGCTCTGCACCTCGTCCACGACCACGGGGAAGCCCGCGGAGTCGGCGGCGGCGCGGATCTCCGCCGCCAACTCCGGCGACAGCACGTGGATGCCGCCCTCGCCCTGCACCGGCTCGACGAAGAACGCGCCGATCGCCGGGAAGTCGCGTTCGGCCAGTGTCACCTGCCCGTCGACCACGACCGGCGCCAGCAGTGCCACGCGCTCCTCGGCCAGCACCGAAGCGAGCGCGCCCGGCTGGTCGACCGGGACGAACCGGGCCTGTGCCGCAAGCGCGCGGAACGGCGCCCGGTAGCCCGCGTTGTGGGTCAGCTGCACGCTGCCGGCCAGCTTGCCGTGGAAGGAGCCCTCCAGCGTCAGGAAGACCGGTCCGCGACCGAGGACCTCGGCGTTGTGGCGGGCGATCTCGGACACGACGGCGTCGAAGTCCACGCCGTCGGTCACACCGAGTCGGGCGCGCGCCTCGGCGGACACGGTCGCCGTGCCGTCCGCGACCGCGGCTCGGGCGGCTGCGATGTCGGCCTCCACGGCCGCGTGCAACTCGCCGACGCGGATCACCCGGTCCAGTTCGGCGTGCTTCATCGCCGTCTCGATGCCCTCGGCGCCGCTGTTGGCGAACACCGCCGAGTACGGTTCGTCGATGCCGAACTCGCGGTGCAGCACCCGGTTCAGCGCGGCGGCCAGCTCGTTGGCGTACGGGTGGTAGGAGAACTGCGCGTGCAGCGGCACCCGCTTCGCCAGCAGGTCGCGCGCGAGCGCGACCAGGTCGGGGTGGTTGTGGCCGAAGATCAAGGTGCCGTAACCACCGACCAGGTCCAGCACGGCGGTTTCAGTGCCGTCGCGGTCGCGGTAGTAGAGGGTGTCACCCTCACCGCGCACGTACTCGACGTCGAGGCCGAGGCCGGCGAGCAGCCCTCGCATGTGGGCCTCGGCGAGTTCGGGTTCCATCGTGGGAGCAGCCATGTGCCCTCCTCCGTCATGCTCGGGTCATCGCCGTCCGGGGCGAGCGGGAGGACGATTACCCGCCGATGACCGCGCTGCGTGTGGTCGTCCTGTCGGCACGCTCGGCGCTGTCGCCGATGGCCCGTGGAGGCGTGCGGGCGGGACGGGTCCACGCCCGCCGCCGCATCCCGCGCGTGTCCCTCAGGCTTCGCCGAACGGGTTGTCCACGACGTACCGCCAGCGCCCGTCCTCGCCCACGCGCAGCACGTCGAGCCCGATACCGGTGTGGTGCTCGGCCTCGAACCCCTGGCCCGCCGGGATGTTCAGCTCCCAGTCGACCACCAACAGCGCGGTGTCCTCGGTCACGAACGACTCGCGCAGCTCGGCCTTCATCACCGGCTTGCGGGCCAAGTACGCGCGGATGCCCTCCTCGTGCTCCTCGCCGCTGACCGGCTTGCCCGGCTCCCACACCGAGACCGCGTCCTCGGTGTAGAGCCTCAGCACGGCTTCGACGTCGCCCGAGTTCATCGCGCGCACGTATGTCGCGGTCATTTCCCGGGGGTCCGCCACGGGTTCGATCCTGTCCACGGTGCTCGTCATCTGCCGATTCACCCTCTCGTCGGTGCGCTGTTCCGGGACCACGCGTCCCGGTCGAGCCCAACCTAGCCAGGGATTCCCACTGCGAATCCACGCCCGGGTAATCGCCGCGCGGTGCCCCGGTGGGCTGGACGGGGAAGCCCGTTTTGAACACGGATTCGCCGGAACCCGGTCCAGGACCGGTAATCGGAGGGTCATCGTGCTTCCGGCACTGCCCAGGACCTGCACTCCGAACCCGAGTCATCGTAGGTTCACGGACCGGTCACGGCGGTTGACGTGTGCCGTGCGCACGGCCGTTGCCGGGCGATGAGTGCGCATTGGGTCGTCTTACCGGCTTCGTGGTTATGGTCGATTTCGGAAGATCGCAGGAGCGAATCCGTTGGCATTCGCCAACCTTCGATATTTCGCGAGAAGGGGTGGCCGAGCGCGATGACGACACAGCACGACGGGGTGGCGGACGATGTGATCGCCGTTGTCGGATTGTCCTGCCGACTCCCGTCGGCGGCGGACCCGTCGGCGTTCTGGCGGTTGCTGAGCAGCGGCGCGAGCGCCATCGGCGACGCGCCGGAGGGGCGGTGGGACGACCGCCGCGGGGACGGTGGCGGCGACCTGCGCCGCGGTGGCTTCCTGCCCGCGCCGGACGCGTTCGACGCCGAGTTCTTCGGCATCTCGCCCCGCGAGGCGGCGGCCATGGACCCCCGGCAGCGGCTGGTCCTGGAGTTGGCCTGGGAGGCGTTGGAGGACGCGGGCATCCGTCCTGAGGGCTTGCGCGGCAGCCGCACCTCGGTGTTCGTCGGCACGCTGCGCGACGACTACGCCGGGCTGCTCGGGGACCAGTCGATCACCCAGCACACCATGACCGGTGTCAACAGGGGCGTCATCGCCAACCGCGTGTCGTACTTCCTCGGGCTGCGCGGTCCGAGCCTCACCGTGGACTCGGCCCAGTCGTCGTCGCTCGTCGCCGTGCACCTGGCGGTGCGCAGCATCCTGTCCGGCGAGTCCGACGCGGCGCTCGTCGCCGGCGTCCACCTCAACCTGTCCACCGAGGGCGCCATCGCCACCGAGCGATTCGGTGGGCTGTCCCCGGACGGCACCTCGTACGCCTTCGACGCGCGTGCCAACGGATTCGTGCGTGGGGAGGGCGGCGGTGTCGTCGTGCTGAAGCCGCTGGCCAGGGCACTGGCTGACGGCGACCGCGTGCACGGTGTCATCCTCGGCAGCGCGGTGAACAACGACGGCGCGACGCCCGGCCTCACCGTGCCCGACCGCAGCGCCCAGGAACAGGTCCTGCTCGATGCCCGGCGGCAGGCCGGGGTGACCGCGGACGACGTGCAGTACGTCGAGGCTCACGGCACCGGTACCCCCGTCGGCGACCCGATCGAGGCCGCCGCCCTCGGTGCGGCGCTCGGCGTGCACCGCACCACCCCGCTGCGCGTCGGCTCGGCCAAGACCAACGTGGGCCACCTGGAGGGCGCAGCCGGCATCGTCGGGCTGCTCAAGGTGCTGCTCGCGCTGCGGCACCGACAGCTGCCGCCGAGCCTCAACTTCGAGCACCCGAACCCCGACATCGACTTCGCCGCTCTCAACCTGGCCGTGCAGCGGGAGCTGACGCCGTGGCCGAACCCGGAGCGCACCCTCGTCGCGGGCGTCAGCTCAATCGGTGTGGGCGGCACCAACGCGCACGTCGTGGTCGCCGAGGCGCCGATCCCGGCGGAGCGGCCCACCGACAAGGGAGGCCACCCGGCGCTGGCCTGGGTGGTGTCGGCCCGGACGCCGGAGGCGCTGCGCGGCCAGGCCGAACGGCTACGCGGCACCGCAGCGAACCTGGACGCCGCCGACGTCGCGCACTCCCTGGTCGCCACCCGCACCGCGTTCGACCACCGCGCCGTCGTGGTCGGCGAGGACCGCGACGCGCTCCTGGAGGGCCTGGACCGGATCGCGGCCGGCCTGCCGTCCGCGGACGTGGTCGCCGGTGACGCGCAGGACGGCCCACTCGCCGTGGTGTTCACCGGTCAGGGCGCGCAGCGCGTCGGCATGGGCTTGGAACTGCGTGCCGGGTTCCCGGTGTTCGCCGCCGCCTTCGACGAGGTCTGCTCCCACGTCGACCCGCTGCTGGGTCGCTCCCTGCGCGAGGTGGTCGAGTCCGGTGAGGGCCTGGACCGCACCGGGTACTCGCAGCCCGCCCTGTTCGCCGTGGAGGTCGCGCTCTACCGCCTGGTCGAGTCGTGGGGCGTGCGGCCGGACGTGGTCGCCGGCCACTCGGTCGGCGAGGTCGCCGCCGCCCACGTCGCCGGGGTGCTGTCGCTGCCGGACGCGGCGAAGCTCATCGTCAGCCGCAGCAGCCTGATGGAGGCGCTGCCGCCGGGTGGCGCGATGATCGCCCTGGAGGCCGCCGAGGACGAGGTCCTGCCGTTCCTCGTGGAGGGCGTCTCCATCGCGGCCATCAACAGCCCGAACGCGCTCGTGGTGTCCGGCGAGGAAGGTGCCGCGCTCGCCGTCGCCGCCCGGTTCGCGGAGTCGGGGCGCAAGACGAAGCGCCTGAACATGAGCATCGCGGCCCACTCGCCGCTCATGGACCCCGTGCTGGACGAGTTCCACGCCGTCGTGTCCTCGCTGACCTTCCACCGGCCCGTCATCGACGCCGTGTCCACGGTCACCGGCGACCTCGCGCACGAGTGGACCACGCCGGAGTACTGGGTGGCCAACATCCGCCGGGCGGTGCGCTTCCTCGACGCCGCCCGGGCGCTGGAGGCTCGCGGCGTGCGCACCGTGCTCGAACTCGGGCCGGACGGCGTGCTGTCCGGCATGGTCGCCGACTCGGTGCTCGACCCGAGCGCCGTGCGCGCCGTGTCCGCCCTGCGCAAGGGCCGCCCGGAGGCGAAGTCGCTGCTGGCCGCCCTCGCCACCGTGCACGTGCGCGGCGGCGGCGTCGACTGGGTGGCGGCGTTCGCCGGCTCCGGGGGCGAGCGGGTGGACCTGCCGACCTACGCCTTCCAGCGTCAGCGGTACTGGCCGGACACCATCCGCGAGGCGAGCGCGACCTCTCCGCTGTCCACCGGCACGGCGATGCGGCCGGTACCCGCTCCCCGCACCGTCGTCGACCGGGACCTCACCGAGCTGGTGCTCTCGCACACCGCGATCGTCCTCGGGCACGACGACCACCGGATGGTGGACCCGGGTCGCACGTTCGGCGAGCTCGGCTTCGACTCCCTGATGGGTGTCGAACTGCGCGACGCGCTGGCTGCCGCCACCGGTCGGCGACTGCCCGGCGGGCTGCTGTTCGACCACCCGACCCCGGCCGGGCTCATCGCGTTCCTGACCGGCGCCGCGGAGGACGACGAGGCCGTCACCGCCACCGCCGCGGACGAGCCGATCGCCATCGTCGGCGTCGCCTGCCGCTACCCCGGCGGCGTGGCCGGACCCGAGGACCTGTGGCGGCTCGTCGAGTCCGGTGGCGACGCGATCTCCGGGTTCCCTACCGACCGGGCGTGGGACGAGGACCTGTTCGACGCCGACGCGAGCAGCGGCGGCAAGAGCTACGTCCGCCACGGCGGGTTCCTGCACGACGCGGCCTCCTTCGACGCGGGCTTCTTCGGGATCGGTCCCCGGGAGGCGCTGGGCATGGACCCGCAGCAGCGGCTGCTGCTGGAAGCGACCTGGGAAGGGCTGGAGCGCGCGGGCCTGGACCCGACCGCGCTACGGGGTTCCCGCACCGGCGTGTTCGTCGGCGCCACCACCATGGACTACGGCCCGCGGATGCACGAGGCCGCCGAGGGCGTCGACGGCTACCTGCTCACCGGCACCACGCCGAGCGTGATGTCCGGCCGCATCGCGTACCAACTGGGTCTGGTCGGCCCGGCGCTCACCGTGGACACGGCGTGCTCGTCATCGCTGGTCGCGCTGCACCTCGCGGTGCGCTCGCTGCGCTCGGGCGAGTCGACGCTGGCCATCGCCGGCGGCGCGGCGGTGATGTCCAACCCGGGCATGTTCGTCGAGTTCTCCCGCCAGCGCGGCCTGGCCCCCGACGGCCGGTGCAAGTCGTTCGCCGCCGCCGCCGACGGCACCGCCTGGGCGGAGGGCGTCGGCGTGCTGGTCGTGGAGCGGTTGTCCGACGCCCGCCGCAACGGGCACCCGGTGCTGGCCGTCGTCCGCGGCACGGCGGTCAACCAGGACGGCGCCTCCAACGGCCTCACCGCGCCCAACGGCCCGTCGCAGCGCCGCGTCATCCGCCAGGCGCTGGCCGACGCGGGTCTGGGACCGTCCGATGTGGACGCTGTCGAGGCGCACGGAACGGGCACCGCGCTGGGTGATCCGATCGAGGCGCAGGCGTTGTTGGCGGTTTATGGGCAGGAGCGCGCGGTTCCGCTGTTCTTGGGGTCGTTGAAGTCGAACATCGGTCACGCTCAGGCTGCGGCGGGTGTGGGTGGTGTGATCAAGATGGTGGAGGCGATGCGGCACGGTATGCTGCCCCGCACGTTGCACGTGGACGAGCCGACTCCGCACGTGGACTGGTCGTCGGGCTCGGTGGAGTTGCTGACCGAGGCACGGCCCTGGCCGGAGGTCGACCGCCCGCGCCGGGCTGCGGTGTCGTCCTTCGGTATCAGCGGGACGAACGCGCACGTCATCATCGAGCAGCCGCCAGCCGAGGCGGAGCCGATCGACCAGCCGGTGACCGAGCCGGTGCCGTGGGTGGTGTCCGGTCGGGACGGTCAGGCGTTGCGCGCCCAGGCCGAGCGGCTGCGGTCGTTCCTCGCCGACCGCCCGGAGCTGTCACCGCTCGCCGTCGGTCACGCCCTGGCCGCCCGCACCGCGCTACCCGAGCGCGCCGTGGTCCTCGGCCGCGACCTGGACGACTTACTGGCCGGGTTGGACTCGGTGCGCGACGGCGCGGCCGCCCCCGGCGTCGTGACCGGCGTGGCGGGCAGGGGCAAGACCGCGTTCCTGTTCACCGGTCAGGGTGCGCAGCGACACGGCATGGGCCGCGAGCTGTACGCGACCTCGCCCGTGTTCGCCGCCGCCCTGGACGAGGTGCTCGCCGCCTTCGACGGCCACCTCGACCGACCGCTGCGCGAGGTGATCTTCGACGAGGGCGACGAGCTGCACGAGACCCGTTACACGCAGCCCGCGCTGTTCGCCGTCGAGGTGGCGCTGCACCGGCTGGCCGAGTGGCACGGCCTGGTCCCCGACCTGGTGGCGGGCCACTCGATCGGCGAGTTGGCCGCCGCGCACGTGGCGGGGGTGCTGTCCCTGGACGACGCGGCCAAGCTGGTCGCGGCCCGCGGCCGCCTGATGCAGCAGGCACGCGCCGGCGGCGTGATGGTCGCGGTCGAGGCGACCGCGGACGAGGTCGCGGAATCACTGGCGGGGCACGAGGACCGGGCGGCCGTCGCCGCGGTCAACGGCCCGTCGGCGGTGGTGCTGGCCGGTGACGCCGAGGTGGTCGAGGCGATCGCCGCGACCTGGCGGGGCCGCGGCAGGCGCACCCGCGCGCTGCGCGTCAGCCACGCGTTCCACTCGCCGCACATGGACGAGGTGCTGGAGGAGTTCCGCGCCGTCGCCGAGACCGTGACGTACCGCGAGCCGGTCGTACCGATCGTCTCCACGCTCACCGGCGACCTCGCCGACGTGCGCTCGGCCGACTACTGGGTCCGGCACGTCCGCGGCACGGTGCGCTTCCTGGACGCCGTCCGGTTCCTGGAGGCCGACGGCGTGCGGGTGCTCGTCGAGATCGGGCCCGACCCGGTGCTCACCGCGATGGCGCGGGAGTCCGTGACCGGTGAGGTGGAGGCCGTGCCGCTGATGCGGTCGGGCCGGTCCGAGACCGAGACGTTCCGCACCGGCCTGGCGACCGCGTTCGCCCACGGCGCGCCGGCCGACCTGAAGACGTTCTTCGGCCCGCAGCGGCACGTGGACCTGCCGACCTACGCGTTCCAGCGCAGCCGCTACTGGCTCGCCGCCACCCCGCGTCGTGACGACTCCGGCCACCCGCTGCTGACCACGTCGGTGGGCCTCGCCGACCGCGACGAGGTCGTCTTCACCGGCCGCTTCGCCGCCCGCGACCACCCCTGGCTGGCCGACCACCGGATCGGCGGCTCGGTGCTGTTGCCGGGCACCGCGTTCCTGGAGTTGGCGCTGGCCGCGGCCGAGCGGGTCGGCGCGGATCAGGTCGAGGAACTGGTCCTGGAGGCGCCGTTGGTGCTCGACGGGCCGGTGACCGTCCAGGTGGCGCTGGGCGAACCCACCGCCGAGGGGCGGCCGTTCACCGTGCACTCGCGCGCCGACGACGCCCCCGACTGGACGCGGCACGCGTCCGGTTACCTCGCCTCGGGCGCGGTGGCGGGGGAGGACCTGGTCGACTGGCCGTCCGCCGGCGCGGAGGCGCAGCCGCTGGAGGACGTCTACGACCGGCTCGCCGAACTCGGGTACGAGTACGGCCCGGCGTTCCAGGGCCTGACCGCGTGGTGGCGCGACGGCGAAGACCTGCTGGCCGAGGTGCGGCTGCCCACCGAGACCGCCGGGTTCGGCCTCCACCCGGCGCTGCTGGACGCCGTGCTGCACCCGCTGGTGCTGGCCGCGGCGGACGGCAGCCCGGCCGGCGAGATCCGGCTGCCCTACTCGTGGGGCCGGGTCGCGCTGCACTCCCGCGGGGTGACCGCCCTGCGGGCCCGGCTGTCCTGGACCGGCGCGGACACCGCCACCATCACCCTCGCCGACGCCGACGGCGCGGCCGTCGCCACGATCGGCGCGGTGGCGCTGCGCCCGGTGGCCCGGGACAAGGTCGGCCCTGGCCACCCGGTGTACGCGCTGAACTGGCCGCGCGTCGAGCGGCCGGCGCCGGGGGACGTGGACGACGTCGACGTGGTGCTCATGCCCGCGGGCGGCTCGGACGCCGCGGCGGCGCACGACGCCACCCACCGCGTCGCCGCCGCCGTGCGCGAGTGGCTGGCCCGGGAGGACGCCCGGGATCGCCTGGTGATCGTCACGCGCGGCGCGGTCGCGGTGCGGCCCGACGAGGGTGTCGCCGACCTGGCGAACGCCCCGGTGTGGGGCTTCGGCCGCGTCGTGCAGGCGGAGCACCCGGGCCGGGTCGTGCTGCTGGACCTCCCCGTCGACGAGGACCCCGATCGCTGGCTGCCGCTGGTGGCGGGATCTGACGAGCCGCAGCTGGCCGTGCGCGACGGTGAACTGCACGCCCCGCGCCTGACCCGTGCGCTGACCACCGTCGCCCCCGCCCTCGACCCGGAGGGCACGGTCCTGATCACCGGCGGCACCGGTGGCCTCGGCGCCCTCTTCGCCCGCCACCTCGTCACCGCGTACGGCGCCCGCCGCCTCGTGCTCACCAGCCGGCGCGGTCCCGCCACCCCCGGTGTCGCCGACCTCGTCGCCGACCTGGTCGCGCTCGGCGCGAGCGTGGAAGTGGTGGCGGCCGACGCGGCGAACCGGGCGGTGCTCGCCGAACTGCTCGCCGGCATCCCCGACGCCCACCCGCTCATCGCCGTGGTGCACACGGCGGGCGTGCTGGCCGACGGCACCGTGGAGCAGCTCACGGCCGAACGGATCGACCGGGTCCTGACGCCGAAGGTCGACGCGGCCCTGCTGCTGCACGAGCTGACCCAGGACCGGCCGCTCGCCGCGTTCGTGCTGTTCTCGTCCATCTCCGGCGTCGTCGGCATGGCGGGCCAGGCCAACTACGCCGCGGCCAACTCCTACCTCGACGCCCTCGCCGCTCACCGCCGCTCCCAGGGCTTGGCCGCCACCTCGCTCGCCTGGGGCCTGTGGGACGGCACGGTCGGCATGGGCGGCACGCTCACCGAGTCCGACGTGGCCCGGTGGACGCGGCTGGGCGTCGTGCCGCTCACCCCGGAGCAGGGCACCGCCATGTTCGACGCCGCGCTCGCCGGCGACGAAGCGTTGCTGGTGCCCGCCCGGCTGGACCTGGCGGCGCTGCGGGACGACCCGCCCGCCGTCGCGCGCTCCCTCGTGACGGCACGCCCGAAGAAGGCCGCCAAAGCGGAGTCGAACTGGGCGCGACGGATCGCGGCGCTGCCCGAGGCCGAGCGGACCGACGCGGTGCTGAACCTGGTCCGCTCGCTCAGCGCCGCCGCCGTGGGCCACGCCGACGCGGCCGCCATCGACCCCGCCAAGGCGTTCCGCGAACAGGGTTTCGACTCGCTGGCCGGCGTCGAGCTGCGCAACAAGCTCATCGCCGCGACCGGCGTGCGGCTCTCCGCCACCGCGGTGTTCGACCACCCGTCGCCCACCGCGCTCGCCGCGCACGTCCACCAGCAGGTGGCCGGCGCGCGTGAGAAGCCCGTGCCGAGCACCACGAAGGTCGACGCCGACGAGCCCATCGCCATCGTGGGCATGGCCTGCCGCTACCCCGGCGGCGTGCGATCGCCGCAGGACCTGTGGCGGCTGGTGGCCGACGGCGTGGACGGCATCACCGGGTTCCCGACGAACCGCGGCTGGGACCTCGACGCCCTCTACGACCCGGACCCGGACCACACCGGCACCTCGTACACCCGGCACGGCGGCTTCCTGCACGACGCCGACGTGTTCGACGCCGGGTTCTTCGGGATGTCGCCGCGCGAGGCCACGGCCACGGACCCGCAGCAGCGACTGCTGCTGGAGACCGCCTGGGAGACCTTCGAGTCCGCCGCCATCCCCCCGGAGACCCTGCGCGGTTCCCGCACCGGCGTGTTCGCGGGCGTGATGTACGACGACTACGCCTCGCGGCTGGCCACCGTGCCGGCCGAGTTCGAGGGCTTCCTGTTGGCGGGCAACCTCTCCAGCGTCGTCTCCGGCAGGTTGTCCTACGCCTACGGCCTGGAAGGGCCCTCGGTGACCGTGGACACCGCGTGCTCCTCGTCGCTGGTGGCGATGCACCTGGCCGCCAAGGCGCTGCGCGACGGCGAGGCGGACCTGGCCCTGGCGGGCGGCGTGACCGTGATGGCCGGACCCAACACCTTCGTCGAGTTCTCGCGGCAGCGTGGTTTGTCCGTTGACGGTCGGTGTCGGTCGTTTGCCGCGGGTGCGGAGGGTACGGGTTGGTCCGAGGGTGTTGGTTTGTTGTTGTTGGAGCGGTTGTCGGATGCGCGGCGTCATGGGCATCGTGTGTTGGCGGTGGTGCGTGGTAGTGCTGTGAATCAGGATGGTGCGTCGAATGGTTTGACCGCCCCGAATGGTCCGTCGCAGGAGCGGGTTATCCGTCAGGCGTTGGCCACGGCGGGTCTCCGTCCGTCCGATGTGGATGCTGTGGAGGCGCATGGGACGGGTACGCGTCTGGGTGATCCGATCGAGGCGCAGGCGTTGTTGGCCGCTTATGGGCAGGAGCGCCGGGTTCCGCTGTATCTGGGGTCGTTGAAGTCCAACATCGGTCATGCCCAGGCTGCGGCGGGTGTCGGCGGTGTGATCAAGATGGTCGAGGCGATGCGGCACGGTGTGCTGCCCCGCAGCCTGTACTCCGATGACCCCACGCCGCACGTGGACTGGTCGTCGGGCTCGGTCGAGCTGCTGACCGAGGCGCGGGAGTGGCCGGAAACCGGTCGCCCGCGCCGGGCGGGGGTGTCCTCGTTCGGTATCAGCGGCACCAACGCGCACGTCATCATCGAGCAGCCCCCGACCGAGCCTCTGCCCGACCGGGAGCCGGTCGACGCGCCGGTGGCCTGGGTCCTGTCCGCCAAGGACGATGCGGGTCTGCGGGCGCAGGCCGCGGCGCTGCGCGAGCACGCCGCCGCCGACCCCGCCCAGGACCCGGTGGACGTCGGCTTCTCACTGGCCACCGGTCGCGCCGTGCTGGAGCACCGGGCGGCGGTCGTCGGTGACCGGGACGGCCTGCTGCGCGCACTGGACGCGCTCGCCCGCGGCGAGGCGTCCCCGGCGGTGCTGCGCGCCGAGGGGCCGCGACCGGGCAAGGTCGCGTTCCTGTTCACCGGCCAGGGCAGCCAGCGGCTCGGCATGGGCCGCGAGCTGTACGCGACCGAGCCGGTGTTCGCCGCCGAGTTGGACGCCGTGTGCCGGCACCTGGACCCGGTCCTGGACCGGCCGCTCAAGCACGTGCTGTTCGCGCCCGCGGAATCGGCGGACTCGGCGCTGCTGGACCAGACCTCGTTCACCCAGGCCGCGCTGTTCGCCGTCGAGGTGGCCCTCTACCGGCTGGTCGAGTCCTACGGCCTGCGGCCGGACTACCTCCTCGGCCACTCCATCGGCGAGGTGATCGCCGCCCACCTGGCCGGGGTGCTCGACCTCGCGGACGCCGCGAAGCTCGTCGCCGCCCGAGGCCGCCTCATGCAGGCTGCCCGCGACGGCGGCGCGATGGTGGCCATCCAGGCCGGTGAGGAGGAAGTGCTCGCCTCGCTGGCAGGACGCGGGGACACCGTGGTCGTCGCGGGCGTCAACGGTCCGACGGCCACGGTGGTCTCCGGCGACGAGCAGGCCGTGGAAGAGGTCGCGGAGGTCTGGCGGAACGCGGGCCGCAAGGTCAAGCGCCTGCCGGTCAGCCACGCGTTCCACTCGCCGCACATGGACGGCGTGCTCGACGAGTTCCGCGCCGCCATCGCCGAGCTGACCTTCCACGAGCCGCGCGTCCCGGTCATGTCCAACGTGACCGGCACGCTCGCCACCACCGGTCAGCTCACCTCGCCCGACTACTGGGCCGAGCACGTGCGCTCGGCGGTGCGGTTCTCCGACGGCGTGCGGTTCCTAGAGTCCGCTGGCGTCACCGACTACCTGGAGGTCGGGCCGGACGGCGTGCTGTCGGCGCTGGCCCGCGACTCCGTCACGGGACCGGTGGGCGCCGTGGCACCGGTGCTGCGCTCGGGCCGCCCGGAGGGCGTCACCGCGCTGACCGCGATCACCGCGCTGCACGTGCGAGGTCACGCCGCCGATGCGGCGCGGCTGTTCCGAGGCGGTCGACGCGTCGACCTGCCCACCTACCCGTTCCGGGGTGAGCGCTACTGGCTCGACGCCCCGGTCGGCGCGGGCGATGCCGTCGGCCTCGGCGTGACCGGCGCGGAACACCCCCTGCTGGGCGCGGTGGTCGGCCTCGCGGGCCGCGACGAGGTCGTGTTCACCGCACGGCTGTCCCGCCACAGCCACCCGTGGCTGGTCGACCACGCCGTGCGCGGCTCCGTCCTGGTGCCGGGCACCGCGTTCGTGGAGATGCTGGTCCGCGCGGGCGAGCAGACCGGGTGCGACGAGGTCGAGGAGCTGACCGTGGCCGCGCCGCTGCTGCTGCCCGAGCGCGGCGGCGTGCAGGTGCAGCTGGCGGTCGGCGCGCCCGACGCGGCCGGTCGCCGCGAGGCGCAGATCCACTCCCGGGTGGACGAGGACGAGCCGTGGACCGCGCACGTGACCGCGGTGCTCGCCCCGGCCACCACCCCGGTGACCGAGGGGCTGGCGCAGTGGCCGCCGGCGGCCGGTGAGGTGGACCTCGACGGCGTCTACGACCGGCTCCGCGAGCACGGCTACGACTACGGTCCCGCCTTCCGCAACCTGCGCCGGGTGTGGCGGGGCGAGGGCGAGCTGTTCGCCGAGGTCGAGCTGGAGCGGGAGCGGCGCGGTGACGCGTTCAGCCTGCACCCGGCCCTGTTGGACGCCGCGCTGCACGCTCTGCTGCCGGGTGTCGCGACCGGTGCCGGCCCCACGTGGCTGCCGTTCGCCTGGAGCGGCGTGCGGGTGGCCGCCGCGGGCGCGGTGGCCCTGCGGGTGCGGCTGTCGATCACCGCGTCGGCCGAGGACTCGCAGACCGTGTCATTGGTGGTGGCGGACGGCTCCGGAGCGCCGGTCGCGACTGCCGACTCGCTGGTGCTGCGCCCGCTGTCGGCTGCCGGGCAGGCCGCCGACGGTCTGTTCGTGCCGCGGTGGGTACCCGCGCCGGACGCGACCGCCGATGCCGCGGTGACCGTCGAGCGGGTGTCGTCCGGCACGCCGGGCGAGGTCGTGCACAGCGTGCTGGCCACCCTTCGGCGGTGGCTGGCGGAGGAGTCCGGGCAGTTGGCGGTGGTGCTGCGGTCGGACGACCCGGCCCACGCCGCGCTGCGCGGCCTGGTGCGGACCGCGCAGACCGAGCACCCCGGCCGGTTCGTGCTCGCCGAGACCGACGACGACCCGCGCTCGACGGCGCGGTTGGACGCGGCGCTGCGCACCGGTGAACCGCAGGTCGCCGTCCGTGCCGGCGAGGTGTTCGTGCCGCGGCTGGTGCGGGCAGCCGGCGAGCAGGGGTCCGCGCCGGACTGGAAGCGCGGGACGGTGCTGATCACCGGCGGCACCGGCGTGCTGGGCGCGGTGCTGGCCCGGCACCTGGTGGTCGAGCACGGCGCCACCGATCTGCTGCTGCTCAGCAGGCGCGGCCCGGCAGCCCCCGGCGCGGCGGAACTGGTGGCCGAGTTGACCTCGCTCGGCGCGGTGGTCGACGTGACGGCCTGCGACGTCACCGACCGCGGTTCGCTGGCGGCGGCCATCGGGGACCGGCGGCTGGGCGCCGTCGTGCACACCGCCGGCCTCACCGACGACGGCGTGCTCACCGCGCTCGACGCCGAGCAGGTCGACCGGGTGCTGCGGCCCAAGGTGGACGCGGCCTGGCACCTGCACGAGTTGACCCGTGAGCAGGACCTGAGCGCGTTCGTCGTGTACTCGTCGGTCGCGGGCCTGCTGGGCACGGCGGGGCAGGCCAACTACGCCGCCGCCAACACCTGGCTCGACGGCCTGGCCGAGCACCGGCGCGCGCTGGGGTTGCCCGGCACGTCGCTGGCGTGGGGCCTGTGGGCCGAGGCCAGCGAGCTGAGCGGCCACCTGGCCGAGGTGGACCTGCGTCGGCTCGCCCGGTCGGGGCTCAAGCCGCTGGGCAGCGCCGAGGCGATGGCGCTGTTCGACGCCGCACTCGCGCGGCCCGAGCCGGTGTTCGCGGTGACCAAACTGGACACCAAGGCGTTGCGCGCCCTTGGTGACGAGCAGCCCGTGCTGCTGCGGGGCCTCGTGCGGGCACCGGCGCGGCGGGCGGCGGGCGCCACCGCGAACGGTGCCGAACCGGCGCTGCCACAGCGTCTGGCGCACCTGGACCGGAACGAGGGGCAGCGGGTGCTGATCGACCTCGTGCGGTCGAGGGTCGCCGCGGTGCTGGGACACGGAGACTCGGGCGCGGTCCCGGCCGACCGGGCGTTCCAGGAGCTGGGTTTCGACTCGTTGACCGCGGTCGAGCTGCGCAACCAGCTCAACGCCGTCACGGGCCTGCGGCTGCCGACCACGCTGGTGTTCGACCACCCGTCGCCCGCCGCGCTGGCCGCCCACCTGCACGACCAGCTCGCCGCCGACGACGAGCCGGACGTGCTGGCCGACCTGGACCGGTTGCGGAGCGCGATGCGCTCGGCCGCCGCCGACGCCGAGCACTCGGGCGCGATCGCCGACCGGCTGCGCGAGCTGCTCGACCTCGTGGCGGGCGACCCCCGCGACGAGGAGCGGGACGACCTGGAACTGGCCAGCGACGAGGACCTCTTCGCGCTGGTCGACGACTTCGACTAGGCGATTCGGCCGCACACTACTGGGGAGCGAGACACACGTGGCTGACGAGGCGAAGCTTCGCGAGTACCTCAAGAGGGCGATCGCGGATGCCCGGGACGCGCGCAGGAAGCTGCGCGAGCTGGAGGACAAGGACAGCGAGCCCATCGCCATCGTGGGCATGGCCTGCCGCTATCCGGGCGGTGTCCGGTCGCCGGAAAACCTGTGGCGGCTGGTCGAGGACGGGGTCGACGCGGTCGCCGGGTTCCCGACGAACCGCGGGTGGGACCTGGACCGGCTGTTCGACCCCGACCCGGACCAGGTCGGCACCTCCTACGCCCGCGAGGGCGGGTTCCTGCACGACGCCGACTTGTTCGACGCCGAGTTCTTCGGCATGTCGCCGCGTGAGGCGCTGGCGACGGACCCGCAGCAGCGGCTGCTGCTGGAAACGGCGTGGGAAGCCCTGGAGACGGCGGGGTTGCCCCCGTCGTCCGTGCGCGGCTCGCGCACCGGCGTGTTCACCGGCGTGATGTACAACGACTACGGTTCGCGGCCCCGGCTGTCCTCCCCGGACTTCGAGGGCTACCTGTTCAGCGGCAGCGCGGGCAGCATCGCGGCTGGTCGGCTGGCTTACACGTTCGGCCTGGAAGGACCCGCCGTCGCGGTGGACACGGCGTGTTCGTCGTCGTTGGTGGCGTTGCACCTGGCGGCGCAGTCGTTGCGGCAGGGTGAGTGTGAGTTGGCGTTGGCGGGTGGTGTGACCGTGATGTCGACACCTACCGCCTTCGTCGAGTTCTCGCGGTTGCGCGGCTTGTCCGTTGACGGTCGGTGTCGGTCGTTTGCGGCGGGTGCGGAGGGTACGGGTTGGTCTGAGGGTGTTGGTTTGTTGTTGTTGGAGCGGTTGTCGGATGCGCGGCGTCATGGGCATCGTGTGTTGGCGGTGGTGCGCGGTAGCGCGGTCAACCAGGATGGCGCGTCGAATGGTTTGACCGCACCGAATGGTCCGTCGCAGGAGCGTGTTATCCGTCAGGCGTTGGCGAGTGCGGGTCTGGGTCCGTCCGATGTGGATGCTGTGGAGGCTCATGGGACGGGTACGCGTCTGGGTGATCCGATCGAGGCGCAGGCGTTGTTGGCCGCTTACGGGCAGGAGCGCGCGGTTCCGCTGTACTTGGGGTCGTTGAAGTCCAACATCGGTCATGCCCAGGCCGCGGCGGGTGTCGGCGGTGTGATCAAGATGGTCGAGGCCATGCGGCACGGTGTGCTGCCTCCCACGTTGCACGTGGACGAGCCGACTCCGCACGTGGACTGGTCGTCGGGCTCGGTGGAGTTGCTGACCGAGGCGCGGCCCTGGCCGGAGGTCGACCGCCCGCGCCGGGCCGCCGTGTCGTCCTTCGGCTTCGGCGGCACCAACGCGCACGTCATCATCGAGCAGCCCTCGGAGCACGGGCCGGTCGAGGTCGGGCAGGTCGAAGCAGGGCAGCCTGACGCGGCGCCGGTCGAAGCCGTGCGGGTCGGGTCGGAGCCCGTGTCCGTCGTGCTGCCGGTGGTGCCCTTCGTGGTGTCCGGCCGGAGCGAAGCCGCGGCCCGCGCCCAGGCCGAACTGCTGTCCACCGCGGCGGGCTCGGACCTGGACGTGGCCTACTCGCTGGCAACCACCCGGCAGCCGTTCGCCTGGCGGGCGGTCGGCGTGGACCGCGTGCTCCGCGAACCGGCGCCCGTCGGCGAGGGCGGCACCGCGTTCCTGTTCACCGGTCAGGGCTCGCAGCGGGTCGGCATGGGCCTGGAGTTGGCACGGACCTTCCCGGTGTTCGCCGGCGCCCTGGACGAGGTCCTGGCCCGCTTCGACCTCCCGCTGCGCGAGCTCATAGCCTCCGGCGAGGGTTTGGACCGGACCGGCGCCGCACAGCCCGCGCTGTTCGCGGTCGAGGTCGCCTTGTTCCGGATGCTGGAGCACTGGGGCGTTCGGCCGGACCTGCTGGCCGGCCACTCGATCGGCGAGCTCGCCGCCGCGCACGTGGCGGGCGTGCTGTCGCTCGACGACGCGGCCACGCTGGTCGCGGCCCGCGGCCGGCTGATGCAGGCCCTGCCCGAGGGCGGCGCGATGGTTGCCGTGCAGGCGACCGAGGACGAGGTCCGGCCGCTGCTGGGCGACCGCGTGTCCATCGCCGCGATCAACGGCCCGACCGCGGTCGTGCTCTCCGGTGACGAGGACGCCGTCTCCGCCGCCGCCGCGACGTTCGCAGAGCGAGGTCGCCGGACCAAGCGGCTGCGGGTCAGCCACGCGTTCCACTCCGCCCACATGGACCCGATGCTGGTGGAGTTCCGGCTGGTCGCGGAAAACCTGACCTACCACCGCCCGGCCGTGCCGATCGTGTCCACCGTGACCGGCGCGCTCGCCGACCGGCTGACCGAGCCGGGCTACTGGGTCGAGCAGGTCCGCCAAGAGGTCCGTTTCGCGGACGCCGTGGCCACCTTGCGCGCGCAGGGCGTGACCAACGTGGTCGAGCTGGGTCCCGACAGCGTGCTGTCGGCCATGGCCGGCGACGGCGTGCCGCTGATGCGCGCGGGCCGGCCCGAGGCCGAGACCGCCATCGCGGCGCTCGCCGAGCTGCACGGTCGCGGCGTGGCCGTGGACTGGGAGGCGTTCTTCGCCGGCACCGGCGCCACCCGGGTGCCGCTGCCCACGTACCCGTTCCAGCGCGACCGCTACTGGCTGAGCCCCACCGCCGGTGGCGGGGACGTGGCGGCGGCCGGTCTCGACGACGCCCACCACCCGCTGCTCGGCGCGGTGGTCGAGGTCGCCGACGGCGGCTCTGTCGTGCTGACCGGCAGGTTGAGCGCCGACGGCTGGTTGGGCGACCACCGGGTCGCCGGCGCCGTCGTCGTGCCCGGCACGGCGCTGCTGGAGCTGGCGTTGCGCGCCGCGACCGAGGTGGGCTTGGAGCGGGTCGAGGAGTTGACCGTCACCGCGCCCCTGGTGCTGCCCGAGGGCGGGGCCGTGCAGGTGCAGCTGCTCGTGGGTGAGGCCGACGAACACGGCACGCGCACCCTGGAGGTGCACGCCCGCTCGGCCGGCCGCGCGTGGCAGCGGCACGCGACGGGCGCGCTCGCCACCGCGCCCGTCCCGGTGCCCGGCGACCTGGTGGTGTGGCCGCCGGAGGGCGCGACCGAAGTCGACTTGGACGGGGTCTACGAGCGCGTCGCCGAGGACGGCTACTCCTACGGCCCGGTGTTCCGCGGCCTGCGCCGCCTGTGGCGGCGCGACGGCGACCTGTTCGCCGAGCTCGCCCTGCCCGAGTCCGCCCGTGCCGAAGCCGCCGCGTTCACCGTGCACCCGGCGCTGCTCGACGCCGCCGCGCACCCGCTGCTGCCAGGCGTCGCCGACCCCGACCGGCAGGCGCTGCTGCCCTTCACGTGGTCGGGCGTGACAGTGGCGACGTCCGGCGCGACGGCTCTGCGGGCGCGGATCACCGCCACCGGGCCCGAGTCGGCGTCGATGGTGCTCGCCGACGAACTCGGCACGCCGGTGGCGGTCGTGGAGTCGTTGGCGCTGCGGCCGTTCAAGCTGGGCCCGGTCACCCGCGACACGCTGTTCGAGCCGCGCTGGACCCCGATCGCCGGCGGCACCCCGTCCGGCGCGGCGTTCGACATCATGCCGATCCCGTTGCCCGACACCGACGACGTGGTCGCCGCCGCACACACCGCGACCCGGCAGACCTTGGAGCTGGTGCGCGGGTGGCTCGCCGAGGACCGCGAGGGGCAGCTCGTCGTGCTGACCCGTGCGGGCGTGCTGGCGCACACCGCGGTGCGCGGATTGGTGCGCACCGCGCAGACCGAGCACCCCGGCCGGGTGGTGCTCGTCGAGACCGACGGCACCGACGCGTCCGGCGCCGCCTTGGACGCCGCGCTCGCGACCGGTGAACCGCAGCTGTCGCTGCGCGAGGGCGAGATCCGGGTGCCCCGCCTGGCCCGACGGGAACCGGCGGACTCCGCCACCGGCACGCCGTTCGCGGACGGCACCGTGCTCGTCACCGGCGCCACCGGCGTGCTGGGCGCCGTCCTCGCCCGGCACTTGGTGGTCGAGCATGGCGCCACCGATCTGCTGCTGGTCAGCAGGAGCGGCGCGGCGGCCCCCGGCGCGGCGGAGTTGACGGCCGACCTGACCGCCCTGGGCGCCGACGTCACGCTCGTCGCGTGCGACGTCGCCGACCGCGCGGCGCTGGCCGAACTGGTGGCGCGGCACCCGGTCAAGGCCGTCGTGCACACCGCGGGCGTGCTCGCCGACGGCGTGCTCGGATCGCTGACCGACGAGCAGGTCACGGCCGTGCTGCGGCCCAAGGTGGACGCGGCCTGGAACCTGCACGAGGTCACGCGCGACCTCGACCTGTCCGCGTTCGTCCTGTACTCGTCGCTGGCGGGTCAGCTGGGCAACGCCGGGCAGGCGAACTACTCGGCGGCCAACACCTGGCTCGACGGCCTGGCCGAGCACCGACACGAGCTGGGCCTGCCCGCCACGTCGCTGGCATGGGGCCTGTGGGCGCAGGCCAGCGACATCACCGGTCACCTGGCGGACGTGGACGTCAAGCGGATCGAGCGGACAGGTCTGCTCGCGCTGTCCACCCAGGACGCCCTGGCCTCGTTCGACGTCGCGCTCGCCCTGCGTGCACCGGTGGTCGCCATCACCGGCGTCGACCCGGCCACGCTGGGCGCGCTGGGGGAGGACGCCCCCGTCGTCCTGCGCGGCCTCGTGCCGCCGACCCGTCGCACCCGCCGCACCGGCGGCTCCCTCGCCGAGCGGCTGGCCGGCCTCGCCCAGGCCGAACGCGACCGAGCCCTTGTGAACCTGGTCCGCGCCCAGGTGGCCGCGGTGCTCGGACACGCCGACGCAGGCGCGGTCCCGGCCGACCGGGCGTTCCAGGAGCTGGGTTTCGACTCGTTGACCGCGGTCGAGCTGCGCAACGAGCTCAACGCCGTCACGGGCCTGCGGCTGCCGACCACGCTGGTGTTCGACCACCCGTCGCCCGCCGCGCTGGCCGCGCACCTGTCGGGAGAGTTGTTCGGCGGCGCGCCGGAGGTGGTCGCCGCCGCCGTGACCGCCACGGACGACGATCCCATCGTCATCATCGGCATGGCCTGCCGGTACCCGGGCGGGGTGGGGTCCCCGCGCGAGCTGTGGGACCTCGTCGCGCAGGGCGTGGACGCGGTCTCGCCGTTCCCGACCAACCGCGGCTGGCCGGACCTGTACGACCCGGACCCGGACCACGCGGGTCGGTCCTACACCCGCGAGGGCGGGTTCCTGCACGACGCCGACTTGTTCGACGCCGAGTTCTTCGGGATGTCGCCGCGCGAGGCGCTGGCCACGGACCCGCAGCAGCGGCTGCTGCTGGAGACGGCCTGGGAGAGCCTGGAGAACGCCGGGGTGGACCCGGCCCGGCTGCGCGGTTCGCGGACCGGCGTGTTCACCGGCGTGATGTACCACGACTACGGCTCAGGGCTGGCCGAGACTCCCGAGGACCTGGAGGGTTACCTGGCCGGCGGCAAGCTGAGCAGCGTCGCGTCGGGTCGGGTGTCCTACACCTTCGGGTGGGAGGGGCCGGCGATCACCGTCGACACGGCGTGTTCGTCGTCGTTGGTGGCGTTGCACTTGGCGGCGCAGTCGTTGCGGCAGGGTGAGTGTGAGTTGGCGTTGGCGGGTGGTGTGACGGTGATGTCGACGCCGACCGCGTTCGTCGAGTTCTCGCGGCAGCGTGGTTTGTCCGTTGACGGTCGGTGTCGGTCGTTTGCCGCGGGTGCGGAGGGTACGGGTTGGTCTGAGGGTGTTGGTTTGTTGTTGTTGGAGCGGTTGTCGGATGCGAGGCGTCATGGGCATCGTGTGTTGGCGGTGGTGCGCGGTAGCGCGGTCAACCAGGATGGCGCGTCGAATGGTTTGACCGCCCCGAATGGTCCGTCGCAGGAGCGCGTTATCCGTCAGGCGTTGGCGAGTGCGGGTCTGCGCCCGTCCGATGTGGATGCTGTCGAGGCGCATGGGACGGGTACGCGTCTTGGTGATCCGATCGAGGCGCAGGCGTTGTTGGCCGCCTATGGGCAGGAGCGCCGGGTTCCCCTCTATTTGGGGTCGTTGAAGTCGAACATCGGTCACGCCCAGGCCGCGGCCGGTGTGGGCGGTGTGATCAAGATGGTGGAGGCGATGCGGCACGGTGTGCTGCCCCGCAGCCTGTACTCCGATGACCCCACGCCGCACGTGGACTGGTCGTCGGGCTCGGTCGAGTTGTTGACCGAGGCGCGGCCCTGGCCGGAAACCGGTCGTCCGCGCCGGGCGGGGGTGTCCTCGTTCGGTATCAGCGGCACCAACGCGCACGTCATCATCGAGCAGCCACCAGCCGAGGTGGAGCCGACCGCCGAGGTGGACCTGTCGGTCGCCCCCTGGGTGCTGTCCGGTCGAAACCCCGAAGCGGTGCGCGAACTGGCCCGCAGGCTGGCGACGGTGGACGCCCGCGACCTGGACGTGGCCTTCACCCTCGCCACGGCGCGGTCCGCGCTCCCGCACCGGGCTTCGGTGGTGCGCCGCGACGACCTGGCGTCAGTGGAACCCGTCGTCGCCGCCGAGGGCCGGACCGCGTTCGTGTTCACCGGTCAGGGTTCGCAGCGGGTGGGCATGGGGCTTGAGCTCGCGCGGTACTTCCCAACGTTCGCGGCGGCCTTCGACGAGGTGTGCACCGCGCTGGACCCGTTGCTGGACCGGCCGTTGCGGGCGGTGATCGACTCCGGCGAGGGGTTGGACGACACCGGTTGGGCGCAGCCGGCCATCTTCGCGGTCGAGGTGGCGCTCTTCCGGCTGGTGGAGTCCTGGGGCGTGCGACCGGATTTCGTGGCCGGTCACTCCATCGGTGAGATCGCGGCGGCCCACGTCGCCGGGATGTTCGACCTGGAGGACGCGGCGAAGCTGGTGGCGGCGCGCGCCACGTTGATGCAGGCCTTGCCGCCCGGCGGTGCGATGGTCGCCGTGCAGGCCGCCGAGGACGTCGTCCGGTCACTGCTGGAGTCCGGTGTGGACATCGCCGCGGTCAACGGCCCGACCTCCGTCGTGCTCTCCGGTGACGAGGGCGCCGTGCTGAGGGTCGTCGAGGCCCTCGGCGCCCGGTCGAAGAGGCTCACCGTCAGCCACGCGTTCCACTCCGCGCACATGGACCCGATGCTCACCGGCTTCCGCGAGATGGTCGAAGGGCTCACCTACCACGAGCCCGCTGTCCCGGTGGTCTCCACGGTGACGGGCGAACCGGCCGAGAAGATGACCACCCCGGAATACTGGGTGGCGCAGGTCCGCAGCACGGTGCGGTTCGCCGACGCGGTGCACGCCCTGGTCGGCCTGGGCGTGACCACGCTGGTCGAGCTGGGTCCCGATGCCGTGCTGTCGGCCATGGCCCCGGCCATCACCGCCGACGCGGCCGCCGTGCCGCTGCTGCGCCGCACCCGATCCGAGCCCGAGGCGGTCGCCGCGGCCCTGGGCGCCCTGCACACCCGCGGCGTGGCCGTCGACTGGTCGGCGTACTTCCGCGGCTCGGGCGCACGGCGGGTCGACCTGCCGACCTACCCGTTCCAGCACGAGCGGTACTGGCTGGAGTCCGCGCCTGCCTCCGTGCGCGTCTCCGGGCACCCGCTGCTCGGCCCGGCCACCGCGGTCGCCGGGGCGGATCGGGTGCTGTTCACCGGTCTGCTCGAAGGCGGCTCCTGGCTGGCCGACCACCTGGCGGTGCCGCCCGCGGCGTTCGTGGAGATGGCGATCCAGGCGGGCGACAAGCTCGGCGCCCCGGTGTTGGCGGAGCTGGAGACCGACCTGCCGCTGACGCTCCCCGCCCATGTGCAGCTGTCCGTGGACGTGGCCGACCAGGACGGCCGGCGGGCCTTCACCGTCTACGCGCGGCCGGACGTCGAGGACGCGGCGTGGACCGCGCACGCCACCGGTGTGCTTGCCGCGAACGGCGGGGACGAGCCCGCGGTCATGGGCGCCGGCACGCCCGTGCGGCTGCCCGACGCGTTCGCGGGGGAGGCCGGCGCGTACGGCCTGCACCCGGTTCTGCTCGACCTGGCGGCGCCGAGCGTCGTTGGCGGGACGACCGTCCGGGTGCCGACGACCTGGCGCGGGGTGCGGCTGCACGCCGCGCACGCCGAAGCCGTCGAGGTCCACCTGCGGCACGTCGGAGGTGACACCGCGTCCCTCGTCCTCGCCGACGCCACCGGTCGCCCGGTGCTCACCGCCGAGGCGGTCGAGTTCCGCGACATCCCGGTCGAGCGGTTCGCCGCCCGGTCGCCGCTGCGCGCACTGACCTGGGCGGAGGTGTCCGCCGAAGCCGGCACCCCGGCCGAGGTGGTCCGCCTGGAGGTCGGCTCGGGTGACCCGGTCGCCGCCGCCCACCTGGCCGTGGCGCGGGCGCTGGAACTGGTGCGCGAGCAGTCCGCCCCGTTGGTCGTGGCGACGAGCGGCGCGGTCGCGGTGGCCGACGAGGACGTCGACCTCGCCGCCGCGGCGGCCTGGGGCCTGCTGCGCTCAGCCCAGTCCGAGCTGCCCGAGGGCAGCCTGATCCTGGTGGACACCGACGGCGACGTGCTCGTACCCGCCGGCGAGGTCCAGGTGGCGGTGCGCGGCGGTCGGGTGTTCTCACCGCGCCTCACCCCGGTGGAGCCCGCCGGCGGCGGGACGGTCTGGGGAGGCACGGCACTGGTCACCGGCCCGCTGGGCGGACTGGTCGCCCGGCACCTGGTCGAGGCGCACGGTGTTCGCAAGGTGGTGCTGGTCGACGCCGAGGCGCCGGGGTTGGCCGCCGAGACCGTGTCGGCGACGTGGGACGGGTTGGCCGCCGCGGTGGCAGAGCACCGGCCTACCGCCGTCGTGCACACGGCCGGCGAGCAGAACGACGGCCCGCTGCGGGCGGTCACGTCCGACGCCCTGGCCGCCGCGCTCGAACCCGGCGTGGACCACGCCTGGCGGCTGCACGAGCTGCTTCCCGACGTCACCGCGTTCGTGCTGTTCTCCTCCACCGCCGGCGTGCTCGGCGCACCCGGCCGGGCCGGGGACGCCGCCGCCGCGTCGTTCACCGACGCCCTGGCCCGTCACCGCGCGGCCCTCGGGCTCCCTGCGGTGGCGGTCGCGTTCGGTCCGCGCGGTGGTGTACCGGGCTTCCCGGCCGTCTCCGACGAGGAGCTGCCCGGCCTGCTCGACGCCGCGGTGGGTGCCGGGCACCCTGTGGTGGTGGCCGCGCCGCTCGACGTGGCGGCACTCCGCGCCTCGGAACGCGTACCGGTCCCGCTGCGGGTCGGCCTGGCGCCCCGGCGGCGCTCGGCCGACGACGGCCAGGCCGCATCGCTGGTGGCGTCGTTGGCCGGCCTGGAGGCGGACGAACGCCGGGACGTCGTACTGGACCTCGTCCGCCGCGAGGTGGCCGCGGTGCTGGGGCAGAAGGATCCGGCCGCGATCGGCGAGCAGCGGCCGTTCCAAGAGCTGGGCTTCGACTCGCTGACCGCCGTCGAGCTGCGCAACCGACTGGCCGCGGCAACGGGCGTGGCGCTGCAGGCGACGCTGGTGTTCGACCACCCGACGCCTGCCGCGCTCTCCGACCACGTGCTCGGCGTGCTCGCGCCCGCGGCGGACGAGTCCGTGCTGTCCGAACTCGACCGGCTCGAGTCCCTGCTCGACGGCGTGGCCGGGAAGGACGACCAGCGCGACGAGATCACGGCGCGGCTGCGCACCATGCTGTCCCGCTGGACCTCCCAGCTCGGCGCGCCGCCCGCGGACGACGGCTCCGCGGTGGCGCTCGAATCCGCGTCGGCCGCCGAACTGTTCGACTTCATCGACAACGAACTCGGTCGCGCCGCCGACCGGTCCGCCTGATCCGCACCGGGAGATATCGGCGATGTCCAACGAACAGAAGATGGTCGAGTACCTGAAGTGGGTCACGGCCGACCTGAAGAAGGCGCGGCAGCGCATCGAGGAGCTGGAGGCGGGCGGCACCGAGCCGATCGCGATCGTCGCCATGGCGTGCCGCTACCCGGGCGGCGTGTCCTCGCCCGAGGACCTGTGGCGGCTGGTGCTGGAGGGCGGCGACGGCATCACCGCGTGGCCGGACGACCGCGGCTGGGACGTGGACGCGCTCTACGACCCGGACCCGACGCGCACCGGCACCTCCTACACCGATCAAGGCGGGTTCATCGCCGACGCGACGAGCTTCGACGCCGGGTTCTTCGGCATCTCGCCGCGCGAGGCGCTGTCGATGGACCCGCAGCAGCGGGTGCTGCTGGAGACCGCCTGGGAGCTGTTCGAGCGTGCGGGCCTCGACCCGACGACCCTGCGCGGCAGTTCGACGGGCGTGTTCGCCGGAGTGGGGGAGCAGACCTACCTGGGTCTGGACGGCCCGGCGGAGCTGGAGGGCTACCTCATGACGGGCAAGCTCAGCAGCGTCGCGTCCGGTCGGGTGTCCTACACGTTCGGGTTGGAGGGGCCGGCGGTCACGGTGGACACGGCGTGCTCGTCCTCGCTGGTGGCCATGCACCTGGCGGCGCAGTCCCTGCGGCAGGGCGAGTCCACCCTGGCCGTCGCGGGCGGGGCCACCGTGTACGGCCACCCCGGCGGCTACGTCGACTTCTCCCGCCAGCGCGGGCTGGCCGCCGACGGCCGCTGCCGCTCGTTCTCCGCCGACGCGAACGGCACCGGCTGGTCCGAGGGCGTCGGCTTGGTGCTGTTGGAGAAGCTGTCCGACGCGCGCCGCAACGGGCACCCCGTGCTGGCGGTGCTGCGCGGCAGCGCGGTCAACCAGGACGGCGCCTCGAACGGTCTCACCGCGCCCAACGGTCCCTCGCAAGAACGCGTCATCCGCGCCGCCTTGGCCAACGCCCGGCTGTCCCCGGTGGACGTCGACGTGGTCGAGGCGCACGGCACGGCGACGCGCCTGGGTGACCCGATCGAGGCCACCGCGCTGCTGAACACCTACGGCAGGGACCGCCCGACGCCCCTGTACCTGGGGTCGCTGAAGTCGAACATCGGCCACTCGGTCGCCGCAGCCGGTATCGGCGGTGTGATCAAGGCGGTCATGGCTGTCCGCCACGCCACTCTGCCCAAGACCCTGCACGTCAGCGAGCCAACGCCGTTCGTGGACTGGTCGGCGGGCTCTGTCGAGCTGCTCACCGAGAACCGCCCGTGGCCGGAGACCGGCAGGCCGCGACGGGCGGGCGTGTCGTCGTTCGGCGTGAGCGGCACCAACGCGCACGTCATCCTGGAGCAGGCCCCCGTGGTCGAGGAGCCCGAGCCGGTTGCCCCGGAGGTGCGCCTCCCGGTGGTGCCGTGGGTGCTGTCGGGCCGTTCGCCCGAGGCGCTGCGGGTCCAGGCCGATCGGTTGCGCGACTTCACCGCCGAAACGGCCCCCGACCCGCTGGACGTGGCCTTCTCGCTGGCCACCACGCGCGTTGCGCTGGAGCACCGGGCCGTGGTCGTCGGCGCGGACCGGGAGGCACTGCCGGCCGGTCTGGACACCGTCGCCCCGGCCACCCGCGTCAACGGCCGGACCGCGTTCGTGTTCACCGGTCAGGGTTCGCAGCGGATCGGCATGGGTTTGGAGCTGGCGAAATCCTTCCCGGCGTTCGCGGCGGCTTTGGACGCGGTGTGTGCCGTGTTGGACCCGTTGTTGGACCGGCCGTTGCGGGAGGTGATCGCCACCGGTGAGGGGTTGGACGACACCGGTTGGGCGCAGCCCGCGATCTTCGCGGTCGAAGTGGCGTTGTTCCGGCTGTTGGAGTCCTGGGGCGTGCGCCCCGATCTGGTGGCCGGCCACTCCGTCGGTGAGATCGCGGCGGCCCACGTCGCCGGGGTGTTCGACCTGGAGGACGCGGCGAAGCTGGTGGCGGCGCGCGCCACGTTGATGCAGGCCTTGCCGCCAGGGGGCGCGATGGTCGCCGTGCGCGCCACCGAGGCCGAGGTGCTGCCGCTGCTGATCGCCGGCGTCGACGTCGCCGCGGTCAACGGACCCACCTCCGTCGTGCTCTCCGGTGACGAGGACGCCGTCCTGGCGGTCGCCGCGCGGCTTGCCGAGCGGAGCCGCAAGACCACCAGGCTCACCGTCAGCCACGCCTTCCACTCCGCGCACATGGACCCGATGCTCGCCGACTTCCGCGAGGTCGTCGAAGGGTTGACCTTCCACCGCGCGGCGCTGCCCGTCGTCTCGGCCCTGACGGGCGCGGTCACCGACGCGCTCACCGACGCCGACCACTGGGTGCGGCACGTTCGGGAGCCGGTCCGCTTCGCCGACGCCGTGCGCGCCCTGGCCGACGCGGGCGCCACCGCCTTCGTCGAGATCGGTCCGGACGCGGTGCTGACCGCCCTGGTCGGCGAGGTGCTCGGCGACCGGGCCCAGGCGGCGGTGCCCGTGCTGCGCCGCACCACGCCCGACGCCGAGGCGCTGATCACCGGGCTGGGCAGGCTGCACGCCCACGGCGTCGACGTCGACTGGTCCTCGTTCTTCGCGGGTACCGGCGCCCGCCGGATCGACCTGCCGACCTACGCCTTCCAGCGGTCCCGCTACTGGGTGCGGAACGAGGAGGCGGCGAACACCGCCGCCCTGGGCGTGCGCGCGGCCGAGCACCCGATGCTGGGCGCGGCCGTGACGGTGGCCGACACCGGCGACGTGCTGCTCACCGGCCTGCTGTCGCCCAAGGCGCAGCCGTGGCTGGCCGATCACGACGTCGTGCCGGGCGTCGTGCTGCTCGAACTGGCGATCCGCGCGGGCGACGAGGTCGGTTGCACGGTGGTGGACGAACTGGTCGCCCACACGCCCTTGGTGCTCGACGGCAAGGCCAGCGTGCAGCTCCAGGTGCGGGTCGGCCCGGCGGGCGACGACGGCGCGCACCCGCTGTCCGTGCACGCCCGCCCCGGCGACTCGGACGGCTCGTGGACGCTGCACGCCACCGGCTCGGTGAGCCTGGGCACGACGGCGGCGGCGTTCGACCAGGACGCCGCCGCGGCCGAGGTGGAGCTGCCGGAGCACCTGGTCGGCGAGGCCGGCGCGTACGGCCTGCACCCGGTGCTGCTGGAGGCCGCGCTGCGGGTGGGCGTGGACGGCGAACCGGTCCGCTGGCGGTCCGTGCGGCTGCACGCGACGGGCGCGACGGCGCTGCGCGTCCGCCAGATCCCCGGCGCGGACGGCGAGGTGGCGCTGCTGCTGT